>CAXRFJ010000422.1:0-39872 GCA_964229475.1 Rubrivirga sp. | reverse complement strand
CGGCCCGTGCCGCAGGAGGCCGGCCTGAGCCTCGGCCTCCGCCGCGACGGCGACGACCTCATCGTGGCCGTCATCGCCAGCGACGACCGCCAGGCGCGGCGGATCGCCGGCGGCGGCCTCCGCGTGTGGGTCGACCCCGCGGGCGGGACCGACCGCGCCCTCGGCGTCCGCTACCCGGCGCCGCCCGACCCCGATGCGCGGTCGGTGATGCGGACCGGCCCGCGTCGCGGCGGCGCCATCGACGCCGTCGACCCGACGCGGCTGCGGCGGCGGTTCGAGTCGGGGCTCGACCAGGTCGAGGTCACGCGCGGCGTGCTCACGCAGCGGGCGTCGGCGGACGGCGCGTTCGGCGGGCTCGAGGCCGAGTCGACGTGGGGGCCGCGCGGTCTGGTCGTGGAGATGCGGATCCCGCTGACGCCGGCGCCGGGCCTGCTGGAGACGGCCGCGGGCGACGTCGTCGGCCTCGGGATCGAGTTGCTCGATGCGCAGGGCACGCGGCGCGAGGCCATGGTCCGGTCCCGCCAGCCGCGCCCGAGCGCGGCCGGCGCCGACGACCGCCCGATGCCGCCGCCCGAGGGGCCGGTGCTCGACCCCGAAGGGATCGACGTGGCGACGATCACGCGCTGGCTTCGCGCCGAGGTCGGCTAGCGTCGACGAGGTCGGACGGCGCTAGCGGCCCCCGTTTCGCCAGTCCACCCGCTCGACGGTCGCGCCGTCCGACCGGAGCCACACGGCGCCCTCGGCAGACGTGTGGAGGACGGCCGCCCCGGTCGCCGCCCAGCGTTCGATGGGCTCCTCGTCGGGCAGCCCGTAGCGGTTGCGACGGGCGACGGACACGACGGCGAACTGTGGCTGGCCCGTCGCTTCCACGAGCGGGGGCGTCGACGACGTCCGGGAGCCGTGGTGCCCGACCTTGACCACGTCGGCGGCCAGCCGCTCCCCGAAGCGGGCGAGTAGCGCGGCCTCGCCCGCGACCTCCGCGTCGCCGGTGAGCAACCAGCGCGTCGCGCCGTGCTCGACGAACAGGACGACCGAGGCATCATTCGGCGACTCCATCGGCCTGGCGGGTCCGAGCACACGGAGGCGGACGGCGGGGTCGACCGCGAGCGTGTCGCCGGCCCGGACCGCCTCGACGGGGACGCCGAGCGAGTCGGCGGTGCGGAGCACGGCGGCCCAGAGGTCGCTCGTCCCGTCCTGCCCGTTGACGAGGAGACGGCCGACCTCGGTGTGCTCGAGGATCGACCGGGCGCCGCCGATGTGGTCGGCGTCGGCGTGGGTGAGCACGAGGGCGTCGAGGCGGGCGATGCCGAACCGGTCGAGGTGGGGGCGGATCGTCCGCTCGCCCTCGTCGACGTACGGGGACCGGAGCCCGGCGTCGATCAGCACGTGCCGGCCGCCGGGCGTCGAGAGCAGCGTCGCGTCGCCCTGGCCGACGTCCAGGAACACCACGTTGAGCCGGGGCCGCGCGTCGCCGCTGGCGAAGCCGGCCCACGTCCCGACGGCGAGGCAGCCGACGGCGGCCAGCGTCAGCCGCCGCCGCGCGACCGGGCGCCGCCACAACGCCAGCCCCACGATCCCCAGCAGGAGCGCGAGCAGCGCCGACGCGGAGTCGAGGAACCCGTCGTAGGCGATGCCGCCGAGCGTCGCCGCGCCCGCCTCGGTGGTCCAGAGGAGCAGCTGCCCGGTCACGGTCGCGAGGGCCCCGAACGCGGCGGCCAGCGGCGGCGCCCCCGCCGTGAGCGCGCACCCGAGTCCGGCGCCCAGCGTCGCCGCCGTGAGCGGGATCGCGGCGACGTTGAGGACGAGGCCGCCGATGGGCAGCCGCCCGAAGTGGTGGAGCAGCGCCGGGGCCGTCCCGACCGTCGCCACGACCGAGGTCGCGACCGACCCGGCGACGAACGTCCCGGCCTTCGACCGGCGCATGCGCTCCGGGACGGCCGCCGTCAGCAGCGGGGTGAGCGTGATGAGGGCGAAGACGGCGCCGAACGAGAGCTGGAAGCCCACGTCGAACAACGCGGCCGGTCGGTGGACCAGGATCCCCGCGGCCGCCACGCCGAGGGCGTTGAGCGCGTCGGACCGTCGGTCGACCGCCCGTCCTGCGATCACGAGCGCCACCATCACGAAGGCTCGGACGATGGAGACCGACGCCCCCGCGACGAGCACGTAGACGGCCAGCACCGCGAGCGTCACGACGGCACGCACCCCTTCGACCCGCCTCCGCCGCAGGCCGAGGCGGGCGAGGAGCGGCTTCAGCACGACGTACAGCGCGAGGCCGACGAGCCCGACGTGGAGGCCGGAGACGGCGAGCAGGTGCATCAGCCCCGTCTCGCGGAACGCGTCGAGCGTCCCGTCCTCGATCCCGCTCCGGTCTGCCAGCAACAGCGCGCGGAGGAGGGCGCGCACGTCGGTGTCCGTCACGTGGCGGCCGAGCGTCGTCTCGACGTGCGCCCGGACGCCGTTGGCGATGCGCTCGTGGGGCCGGCGGCTCGGGGCGAGAAAGGCGATGTCGCCTTCGCTCTCGACCGTCAGCATCGCGCCGACGCCCTGGCGTCGGAGGTAGGCGCCGTAGTCGAACTGGGCCGGGTTGCGGGGCCGGGGCAGCCGCTCGAGCCGGCCCGTCAGCCGGACGCGGTCGCCGGGCCGGAGGACGGGGTACACGGCGCCCCGCTCGCCGACCACGAGCGAGACCTGGACCCGGCCGCTCACGGCCCCGCGGGCGCCGTTCCGCCTCGCCGAATCCACCGCGGCCGTGAAGCGGACGGCCCACGTCCGTTCGGGCACGTCGGCGACCGTCGCCCAGAGCGTGATCGGCGCGCGGTCGCCGAGGCTGTCGGCCACCCATGCCGCCTCGGCGACGCGCTGGACGCTGTCGGGCGGCACCGCGCGCCACGCGGCGTCGCGGGCGGCCCCGAGCGCAATGCCCGCCCCACCGACCGCGAGCGCCAGCGCGAGGGGACCGAGCGACACGAGCCGTCGCCGGGTCGCGACCACGTAGCCCGCCGCGATCCCGACTGCTGCGAGCCCGATCACGGCCCACGCTCCGGGGGCGACCGCGGGCACGGCGCGGGCGAGGCCGATGCCGGCGGCCACGAACGCCGCCAGCGCGAGCGCGGGGCGGGTCGCGAGGCGGAGCGGTGGGGGCGGGGGCGCGAGCGGCATGCGGGCCTAGACCCGCCCCCGCTCGCCGTGCAACCTCCGCTTCGCGGCCTCTTGACCGGGCCGGTTCGGCCGTGCCGGGTATCTTGGTCGATCCCTCGCTCTCTCACGTCCTGTGTCCCAGCCGCCCCGTCTGAGCAAGCGCCGCCAAGTCCGCGAGCGCGTCCTCCAGGCCCTGTACGCCTACGAGGCGAGTGGCGACTCGGTGGATCACATCCTGGCGACGCTCATCCGGCCGGCGTTCGAGGGCGACCGGACCTACCTCCGGTTCGCCGAGCGGCTCTTCCTTAAGGCCGCCGACGCGCGCACCGAGGCCGACGTGCTCATCGACCGGCACGTCGAGAACTGGGACCTCAGCCGGCTGGCCCGGACCGACCGCTACGTCCTCTGGATCGCCATCGCCGAGTTCCTCTACTTCGAGGACATCCCGCCGAAGGTGACGCTCAACGAGGCGCTCGAGGTGGCCCGCGCGTTCGGCACCGACAACAGCCCGGCGTTCGTCAACGGCGTGCTCGACGCCGTCCTCCGCGAGCTCCGCGACTCGGACCGGATGAAGAAGTCGGGCCGCGGCCTGGTGGAGTCGAGCAACCGGAGCGGCGGCGCCTAGGTCCGTGGCCTGGTACGCGATCGGCGACGTCCACGGGTGCGCGCGCACGCTCGACGCCCTGCTCGACCGGCTGGCGGAGGACGCCGGCGGCGCGCTCGGCTCGCACGACGTGCTCGTGTTCGTGGGCGACTACGTCGACCGCGGCCCGTCGAGCCCGGCGGTGCTGGACCGGATGATCGAGATGGAGGCGGCGTCGGTGCAGGGCACCGGCCCGACCTGCGTCTTCCTCCGCGGCAACCACGACCAGATGATGCTCGACTACGCCGAGGGCGTCGGCGACGCGGACCTCTGGTGGGTCAACGGCGGGCGGACGACGCTCGCGGCCTACGAGGCGCGCGGCGACCGCCGCCTCCCGCCCGAGCACATCGACTTCCTCCGGCGCACCGAGATCGTCGCGGACGGGGAGGGGTTCGCGTTCGTCCACGCCGGCCTCGACACGCGGAAGTCGGTCGCCGAGAACCTCGCCGACCCGGACCCGCACATCGCGCTCTGGACCCGCCAGCACCTCGACGCCGACCTCTCGAAGTGGGAGAAGCCGGTCGTCTGCGGCCACACGCCCGTCGCGGAGCCGATCGACACGCCGCACCTCATCGACATCGACACGGGCGCCGTGTTCACGCACCGGCCCGGCCTCGGGCGGCTCACGGCCGTCTCCCTGCCCGACCGCCGGTTCCTCTCCGTCGCGACCGTCGACGAGGTCGTCGGCTAGCGGCCCGGGAAGCGGATCGAGGTCGACAGGCCGGCCCGGAGCGCGGGCGCCTGCGTCCCGACCTCGGCGAAGTACACGCGGCCGGATCCGCGCCGGAGCGTCACGCGGGCGAACGGGTCGAGCATCACGCTGAAGGCGCGCGACCGGCTCTCGGCCGACTGCTCGAAAAAGGCCGTGTAGAACGACGGGCCGATCCGCAGGCCGAGGTCCACGTCGAGCGCGCCGGGGTCCTGGTTGCGCGCGATGTCGGCGATGCGGAGCGTCCGGACGGCGGCGCCGACGCCGACGGCCGTGAGGAGGCGCCCGCTCCCGCCCGTCACGCGCGGCACGTAGTCGGCGTAGACGGCGACCTCGCGGGTGAAGACGGTGAACACGGGGTCGGTCCCCATCGCCACGCCGCCGAGCCCGGGCCCGAAGCCCCCGCCGACGTAGACGCGCGGCCGGCTCCCGAGCGGGTCCGGCCCCACCTGCGCGACGACGGGCGCCGCCAGCAGGGCGAGGAGAAGGGGGAGGAGGGCTCGAGAGGTCATCGGGGTCGCCAGGTTAACGCGGGTTCGGCGCCTCGAACCCGCTCAACTCACCAAACCCCACAACCCCGCCCCACTCTTCGCCCCCGCTCCGCCCGCCTCGGGAGCGGGGTCGGTAGACTCGGGCCGAACCACTTTCGCATCGTCATGGCGCTTCGCGTCGGCATCGTCGGGCTGCCCAACGTGGGCACGAGCACCCTCTTCAACGCGCTCTCCGAGGCGGGCGCCGAGGCGGCGAACTACCCGTTCTGCACCATCGAGCCGAACGTCGGCGTCGTGCCCGTGCCCGACCGCCGGCTCGACCGGCTGGCCGAGCTCGCGGGCTCGGCGCAGGTGCTCCCGGCCGTCATCGAGTTCGTCGACATCGCGGGCCTCGTGGCCGGCGCGTCGAAGGGGGAGGGCCTGGGCAACCAGTTCCTCGCCAACATCCGCGAGACGGACGCGATCGCCCATGTCGTCCGGTGTTTCGACGACTCCAACGTCGTCCACGTCGAGGGCTCGGTCGACCCGATCCGCGACATCGAGACGATCGAGACGGAGCTCCTGCTGAAGGACCTCGACACGGTCGCGAAGCGCCGCGAGCGCGTGGCGAAGGCGGTCAAGACGGGCGACAAGGCGGCCAAGCTGGAGGCCGACTTCCTCGCCCGCCTCGAGGACCACCTCGGCGACGGCAAGCCGGCCCGCACGCTCGACATCTCCGACGCCGAGGCGCCGATCCTCCGCGACCAGTTTCTGCTCACGGCCAAGCCGGTCCTCTACGCCGCCAACGTCGGCGAGGGCGACCTGCCGGACGGGAACGCCTACGTCGAGCAGGTCCGCCAGCGGGCCGAGGCGGAGGGCGCCGGGGTCGTCGTCGTCTCGGCCGAGTTCGAGGCGCAGGTCGCCGAGCTCGACGACGAGGAGAAGGGGGACTTCCTCGAGGCCGCGGGCGTCGAGGAGTCCGGCCTCGACCGGCTGGCGCAGGCGGCCTACGAGCTGCTCGGGCTGATCACGTACTTCACGGCCGGCCCGAAGGAGGCGCGCGCCTGGCAGATCCGCCGCGGGACGAAGGCGCCGCAGGCCGCGGGCGTCATCCACACCGACTTCGAGAAGGGCTTCATCCGCGCCGAGACCATCAAGTTCGCCGACTACGACCGCCTCGGCGGCGAGTCGGCCGCGCGCGACGCGGGCGTCATGCGGAGCGAGGGCAAGGAGTACGTCGTGGCCGACGGAGACGTGATGCTGTTCCGGTTCAACGTCTGACGACGCGGAGGCCGAAACGCTGACGGCCGATTCGGGTATAAGCCCTTGGCGGACAGCGGTAGAGATCCCGTCGGGGTCCCCGTCCGCCCCCGGTGCTCTCTGCCCCCATGTCGACGTCCTCCGAGCCGAACTACGAGCCCAACTCGGTCGCCCAGACGCTGTTGTTCCATCTCGCCCGCACGCCGGGCGCCGTCCATCGCGACGAGCTCGCCGAGAAGGCCGGGACCTCGAAGGACTACGCGGGCCGGGTCCTGAGCAAGATGGTCAAGCGGGGCAGGATCGAGCGCGTCGGCCGCGGGACCTACGACCTCCCCCGGCTCACGGTCCCGGACTAGGCGCGGCCGAGCCGCTCAAGAAGAAGCGGCGTTTCACGGGGCCGCACGCCGGCTCGGGATAGCTTGCGGCCATGCGCACCGACCTCCCTGGCCGCCCGGCCCTCCCCGACTACGACGTCGTCCTGACGGTCCGGAACCCGCAGCTCCCCGGCATGATCGGGCGGCTGCTCGGTCTCGTCGGTGACCTGGGGGCGCTCGTCGGCGACATCGAGACGCGCTACATCGGGCGCGACCACTTCGTCCGCGACGTCACGCTGTCGGTGTTCGACGAGGACCACCTCGACGAGGTCATCGACGCGATCAAGCGGGACACCGACACGGTGATCCTCGACGTCAAGGACCTCGTGTTCGAGCGGCACCTCGGCGGCAAGATCCGGACGGTCCGGACGACGGAGGTCGAGCGGCTCGAGGACCTCCGGAGCATCTACACGCCGGGCGTCGCGCGCGTCTGCCGCGCCATCGAGAAGGACCCGGCGCTCGCCCGTGCCTACACGGCCGTGGGGCGGACCGTCGGCATCTTTACGAACGGGACGCGCGTGCTGGGGCTGGGCGACATCGGGGCGCTCGCGAGCCTGCCGGTGATGGAGGGCAAGTCCGTGCTCTACGACCGGTTCGTCGGCCTCGGCGCCGTGCCGATCCTCGTCGACGAGACCGATCCGGAGGCGTTCGTCGACACGGTCTGCCGGATCGCGCCGAGCTTCGGCGGCATCCACCTCGAGGACATCCGGACGCCCGACTGCTTCTGGATCGAGGACGAGCTGATCCGCCGGCTCCCGCAGCCGGTCATGCACGACGACCAGCACGGGACGGCGACCGTCCTGCTGGCGGCCGTGCTCAGCGCCCTCCGCCACACGGGCCGCGAGGGGCAGCGCGACCTCGTCTGCGCGCAGATCGGGCTGGGCGCCGCGGGCCTCGCCATCGCCCGGCTCCTGCTGGACGCCGGCTTCGAGGTGATCGGCGTCGATCCCGGCGAGGACGCGCGCCGGCGGCTCGAGGACCGCGGCGGGCGGACGGCCAGCCTCGAGGACGCCGCGGCCGAGGCCGACGTGCTCATTGCCACGACCGGCGTCGTCGGGCTCCTCACGCCGGAGCTGATCCGGGAGGACCAGATCGTCCTCGCGCTGTCGAACCCGGTGCCCGAGATCACGCCGGAGGCCGCGCTCGCCGCCGGCGCCGCGTTCGCCGCCGACGGGCGGAGCGTCAACAACGCGCTCGCGTTCCCGGGCCTGTTCAAGGCCGCGCTCGACGTGGGCGCGCCGGCCATCACGAGCGCGATGAAGATCGCGGCGGCTGAGGCCATCAGCGCGCGCGCGCCGGACGAGGAGCTGGTCCCGAGCCCGTTCGACCCGGACGTCCACGACGACGTGGTCGAGGCGGTCCGGGCCGCGGCGGAGGTTTAACTCGGTTCCCCTCGGCTCGTCGGTCGCCGAGGCGGGCGTTCTCAGCGCGGGAGGCGGATCTCCGGCTCGTCGGGGTCGGGGCGGTAGAGCGTCACGTTCCGCCCCATGACCTGCACCACGACCGCGTCGTCGACGCGGGCCGCGAGGGCGTGCGCCGTGGCCTTCGCGCTCTCCGGCGCGGCCTCCAGGACGCGGACCTTCACGAGCTCGCTGCCCGACAGCGTTTCGAGCAGGTTGTCGATGGCCGCGTCCGTCACGCCGTCCTTCCCGACGTGGACGGTCGGCTTGAGGCTGTGGGCGAGGCTGCGGAGGTGGGCGCGCTGCTTGGAGGTGAGGTCGGGCACGGGCGGGGGAGCGGTGGATCTGCAAGCTACCCGACGCCCACGGGCCCCCCGTGATCCTGCGGTGGAGCGCCGATCCTTTCGCGGTGCAGTGGGTTGGAGCGGCCCACCCCACCCTCGGACATGACCGCTCGCGCTCTCCTCTTCGGCTCCGGCGACACGTCGCGGCCCACCGATCTCGGCCTGCTGATCCTCCGCGTCGGCTTCGGGCTGTCGCTCGCGTTCGGGCACGGCCTCGGGAAGCTGCCGCCGTCGGAGGGCTTCATCGCCGGGACGGCGGAGATGGGCTTCCCGATTCCGACGCTGTTCGCGTGGGCCGCGGCGCTGAGCGAGTTCGTCGGCGGCCTGCTGATCGCCGTCGGGCTGGCGACGCGGCCGGCGGCGGCCTTCGCCGGGTTCACGATGGCCGTCGCCGCGTTCGTGCGCCACGGCGGCGAGGGGTTCTCGGGGATGGAGAAGCCGCTCCTCTTCCTGATCGCCTTCGTCGCGCTCCTGATCGCGGGCGCCGGCCGCTACGCGGTCGATCACTATCTGCGCCGCGAGCCGATCCGGCTCTGAGCCTCGGGCACTCCGCCTCGGCGCTCCACGGGCCGAGGCGGGCAGCGTCAGGCCGCGGACGCCACGAGGTAGACGCCGGTCGCCAGCAAGACGGCGGCGAGCAACGTCGTCAGCCGCTCCGTTGGGGTCCTGAGCGCGAGTCGCCAGCCGATGACGGTGCCGATCACGAGCGGGACGCCGATGAGCAGAGCGAGGGGCCAGTCGACGGCGCCGCGGGCCACGTAGCCGAGCGCCGCGAACCCGGCGATCGCCACGGACTGGACCTGCGCCATCGCCACGGCCGTCAGCATCGGGACGCCGCAGAGCACGAGGAGCGGGACGGCCAGCACCGGCCCGCCGACCCCGAGGGCGCCGCCGGGCAGGCCCACGGCCACGCCGAGGCCGAGCATCAGCCACCGCGCCCGCCTCGACCCCGCCTCGAGCGCCGCCGCGGGCTGGAGCGCGCCGCGCTGGCGGGCGAACACCAGGAGCCCCGTCGCCCCGACGAACACGCCGAGGGCGATGCCGAACGACTGGCGGTCCAGCACGGCGTTGAGGGCGCTCCCGGCGAGCGCGCCCACCACGGCCGAGGCCGTCAGCCAGAGCGCGTCGCGTTTCACGCCGGGCGCCGCGAGCTCGCCGGAGCGCCAGTACGCCGCGCTGCCCACGATCCCGGTGCCGACGAACGCCGCGCTCGCGGTCCCGGCGACCGTCGCCGCCGAGTACCCGAGTGCGTGCAGCGCGACGGTCACGAAGATGCCGCCAGGCCCGAGGAGCGTGATCGCCACGCCGCCCACGAGGGCGACGGCAATCAGGATCGCGGTCTGGCTCACGCTCCCGCGCCCCCGACGATCTGCTCGAAGATCCCACTGCCGGACGAGACGGCGAAGTACAGCGACAGCAGCACGAGGAGGACGTTGGCGAGGTTCATCTTCCAGCCGTTCCGGTGCTCGCCGAGCTCCGTCCGATCGTTGACGGCCCAGAACAGGAGCAGCGCCGAGACGGGCAGGCCCACGACGCCGTTGTAGGCCGGGAAGAGGATCACCATCTGGACCACGCTCAGCCCGAACAGCGCCGACACGAACGGCGACAGGCTGCCGAGCAGGACCAGCGGCGCGTAGATCGCCTTGAACGTGTTCGACTGGCCCTGCTGCGGGTCGAGGTCGAGGGCCTCCATGATCATGTAGGCCGGCGTCCACATGATGGGGACGATGCTGCTGAACGCCGCCGCGCCGACGCCGATGAGGAACACGACCGCGGCCCAGTCACCGAGGATCTCCGCGAGGGCGATCCCAGGGGTCAGGAACGTGTCGAGCTCGGTGTAGCCGGCCGGGCGGAGCACCGAGGCCGAGACCACCAGGATCGCGAGGGTGATGATGCCGCCCACGATGTACCCGAAGCGGAGGTCCTTGCGGACGTCCTTCAGGTCCTCCTCCTCGGTCCAGCCCTTGGCCTTCACCAGGATCGACTCGAGGAAGAAGTTGGGCCAGAGCGCCGTCGTGCCGAGGATGGCGACCGCGGCGAGGATCGCGCCGTCGTCGGCGAACTGGGGGATCACGCCGGCGGCCATCGCGGGCAGCGACGGGCCGCTGTAGCCGGCCACGATCACGTAGAGGACCAGCAGCACGAACATCGCCGTGGTCATGATCTTCTCCGTCTTCGAGTAGTCGAGGATGCCCGTCAGCACGGCCACGACGCCGACGCCGAAGGCGATCGGCTTCCACGTGGGCTCGGCGAGCCCGAGCAGGAGCGCGATGCTCTTGCCGGTCGCCGCCGTCAGCGCGAAGCACCAGCCGAGGCAGCCGATCGACAGGAAGACGGCGATCGCGAGGGCGCCCCACTTGCCCAGTTTCCGCCGCGTGAAGCCCATCAGCGTCGAGCCGAAGATGCCGACGCGGGCGCTCATGTCCTGCCCCATGTAGCCGAGCAGCACGGCGCCGACCACGGCCCAGATGAGGGTGTACCCGTAGCGGACGCCGGCGTCCGCCGCGATGAAGATGGAGCCGGAGCCGAAGTAGCTGGCGACCATCACGAACGAGAGGCCGTACTTGTCGAAGAAGGCTTTGAGCATCGAAGAGGGGAGAGGGGACGCCGCGCAGAGAGGCAGAGGGACGAGCCGGCCCGCCGCGACGACGCGGGCTCCCCCTCAACATGCCCGCACCCGACGCCGTTCGGTCGGAGTCCGGACGAATCCCCCTCGCAGGCCTCGTCAATCGCCCGGCTCTCCCCGCCTCGGCGCCGTCACCGAGGCCGGCGCGCGCGCCTCAGGCCGCCTGGAGCGTCTTGAGCTCGCCGATCACGGCCTTGACGGTCTCCTTCGCGTCGCCGAACAGCATCTGCGTGTTGGACTTGAAGAACAGCGGGTTCTCGATCCCCGCGTAGCCGGTCCGCATCGAGCGCTTGAGGACGATGACCTGCTGCGCCTCGTCGACGTTGATGATCGGCATGCCGTAGATCGGGCTCGTCTCGTCCTCCCGCGCGGCCGGGTTCACGACGTCGTTCGCGCCGACGACGAGCACGACGTCGACCTGCCCCATCTCGGGGTTGATCTCGTCCATCTCGATGAGCTGGTCGTACGGCACGTTGGCCTCGGCGAGGAGCACGTTCATGTGGCCCGGCATCCGCCCCGCGACCGGGTGGATGGCGAACGCGACCTCGACGCCCTCCTTCTGGAGCAGGTCGACGAGCTCGCGGACCTCGTGCTGCGCCTGCGCGACCGCGAGCCCGTAGCCCGGGACGATGACGACGCGCCCGGCGTACGCCATCATCACCGCCGCGTCGTCGGCCGTGGTCGACTGGACGGGCGGCTGGTCGGAGTCGCCGCCCCCGCTGGCCGCGGTCGCCGAGGCGCCGAAGCCGCCGAGGAGGACGTTCGTGAGCGACCGGTTCATCGCCTCGCACATGATCCGCGTCAGGATCAGCCCGCTCGCGCCGACGAGCGCGCCGGAGATCACGAGCGCGTAGTTGCCCAGGACGAACCCGGTTGCCGCCGCCGCCAGCCCGGAGTACGCGTTGAGGAGGGCGACCACGACCGGCATGTCGGCCCCGCCGATGGGCAGCACGAGCAGCACGCCCAGGACGAGCGCGAGGGCGCCGAGCACCGCCAGCCACAGCGTCACGTCGGCCCCGACGGCCTCGAACGCGCCAACGGGTTCGCCAGCGGCGAGGACGAACAGCGCTCCGACCGCGAGCACGCCGAGGCCGACGAGGATCGACACGACGCGGAGCCCCGGGAAGCCGCTCAGCCCCTTTTTCCCTTTCAGCTTGCCCCACGCCACGAACGAGCCGGACAGCGTCACCGAGCCGATGAGCACCGACACGGCCACGACGGCGATCTCGGCCATCCCGAGGCTCGGCGCGTGGACGACCGTCTCGCCGGCCTCCGAGATCAGGCGCGTGGGCGGCTCCATCCCGCGCAGCACCTCCGCCGCCGCCACGAGGGCCGACGCCGCGCCGCCGAACCCGTTGAACGCGGCCACCAACTCCGGCATCTCGGTGAGGGGCGTCCGCCGCGCCGGCGCGACGCCGATCCCGCTGCCGACCGCGAGCCCCGCCACCAGCTCCACGGGGTTCAGGATCTGCTCTGACAGCAGCGCCGCCACCACGCCGATCAGCATGCCGACGGCCGCCATCCGGTTGCCCGCGCGCGCCGTCCGCGGCGACGACAGGCGCTTGAGGCCGAGGATGAAGAGCGACGCCGCGACGAGGTAGGCGAGCGTGACGAGGCCGTCGATCATCGGGGGTGGGGGAGGAGGCCCGCCTCGGGCCCGAGGTGGAAGGGGCTACGCGCGTCCGTTGGCGCCGTCCGCCGCGCGGGCGCTCTCCGGCGCCGCCTTCTCGCGCGGCTTGAACATCTCCAGCATCCGGTCGGTCACGAGAAAACCGCCGACCACGTTGATCGTCGCCAGCACGAGCGCGGCGACGCCGACCCACTTCGCCCACGGCGCGCTCACGGCGCCGGCCACCACCAGCGCCCCGACGATGGTGATGCCGGAGATCGCGTTCGAGCCCGACATCAGCGGCGTGTGGAGCGTCGCTGGCACCTTGGAGATCACCTCGACCCCGACGAACGAGGCGAGCACGAACACGACGAAGAGGGCGAGGCTCATGGTCTGGGGCGTGAGGGACGAGGGCGGGAGGGTCAGTCGCCCGGTTGGACCGCCGGGGCCGAGCCGGCCGGCGCGGGTGCCGAGGGGGGCGGGGCGGCCTCGGAGAGGCCGAGGGCAGAGCGGACGCGGGCGTTGACGACCTCGCCGCCGTGCGTGACGACGGCGCTCTGCTGGATCTCGTCGTCGAGGTCGATGGGGAACGCGCCGTCGGTGGCGAACTCCTGGATGAGGGCGGCGACGGTGCGGGCGTACATCTCGCTCGCGTGGAGCGGCATCTCGGCCGCGAGGTCGAGCGGGCCGAGGACCGTGACGCCGGCGTGCGTGGCGGTCTCGCCCGGCACCGTGGCCGCGCAGTTGCCCCCGTTCGGCGCCGCGAGGTCGACGATCACGGACCCCGGCTTCATCCCCTCGACGCCCTCTCGTGTGATGAGGCCGGGCGCCGGGCGCCCGGGGATGAGCGCCGTCGTGATCACCACGTCGTGCTCGGCGACGTGGGCCGCGAGGGCCGCGACCTGGCGGGCCTGCTCGTCGGCGTCGAGCGCTTTCGCGTAGCCGCGGGCGTCCTCGGCGTCGGCCGCCTCGGTGTCGAGCTCGATGAACGCGGCGCCGACCGACTCGACCTGCTCCCGCGCCGCCGCGCGGACGTCGTACGCCGACGTCACGGCCCCCAGTCGTCGGGCGGTGGCGAGCGCCTGGAGCCCCGCGACGCCGGCTCCGAGGATCAGCACCTTCGCGGGGCGGACCGTCCCGGCGGCGGTCGTCAGGAGCGGGAAGAACTTCGGCAGCCGCTCGGCCGCGAGCAGCACGGCGCGGTAGCCCGCGACGGTGCTCATGGCCGAGAGCGCGTCCATCTTCTGCGCGCGCGTCGTCCGCGGCACGAGCTCCATCGCGATGGCCGTCATGCCACGTTCCGCGAGGTCGTGGAACGCGGCCGGCTCGTCGAGCGGCCGCAGCAGCCCGATCACGACGGCGCCCTGCGCCAGCGCGCCGTGGTCCGCCTCGGCGAGCCCTCGGACCGTCGCCACGACCGGCTGGCCGAGCGCCTCGGCCCGGCTCCCGAGGCGGGCGCCGGCCGCTTCGAAGGCGCCGTCCGTCAGGAACGCCCGCTCGCCCGCGCCCCGCTCCACGACGACCTCCACGTCGTTCCGCTTCAGTCGGCGCACGGCGTCCGGCGACAGCGCGACGCGGCGCTCGCCCGGCGCAGTCTCGCGGGGGACTCCGATCACAAGGGGCATGGCGTGGGAGGATGAGCAGGCCAAAGCTAGTCGCTCCGCGCTCCCTTCACACACGGGCCCTCGTGTCGCCGCCCGTACCGGCCGCGGTGCGCGCGCCTACACGTCGGAGCCGGCCTCCGCTTCCACCGTGGCAGCGGGTTCGACCGCCTCGGCCAGGCTCGCGAGCACGTCCTGCGCGGCCTTCAGGGTCGCCACGTCCTGCACGATGGCGCGGAGTTTCCCGGTCCGCCGGCTGTCCTTCAGGACGTAGCGCCGGTCGAGCCCGTTGAGCGCTTCGAGCAGCGGGTTGAACAGCTTCTGGTGGAAGTACGGGTCGGCGGAGGGCTCGGGGATCGACAGGAAGAGCCGCTGGTTTTTCCACGTCGCGCGCGGCAGGCGGAGCCGCATGGCGAGCGGGCGCATGGCGGCGAGCCGCAGCAGCGTGTCGATCTCGTGCGGCGCCGGGCCGAATCGGTCCTCGAGCTCGGCTCGGAAGGCGTCGATCTCGTCGACGCCTTCGAGGTCCGCCAGCCGGCGGTACAGGTTGAGCCGTTCGACCGGGTTCGTGACGTAGTCCTGTGGGATGAAGACGTCGTCCTCTACGTCGACGGTCGGCTCCGGCGGGGGAGGGGCCGTGTCCTGGTCGGCGAAGACCTCGGCGAACTCCTCGTGGCGGAGCTCCTGGACGGCCTCATCGAGGATTCGGTGGTAGGTCTCGAAGCCGACGTCCTCGATGAACCCGGACTGCTCGGCGCCGAGCATGTTGCCGGCGCCGCGGATGTCGAGGTCGCGCATCGAGAGGTTGAACCCGGCGCCCAGGTCCGAGAACTCCTCGACGGCCTGGAGCCGCTGCCGGGCCTCCTTGGTCAACGAGTGGACACTCGGGACGAGAAGGTAGCAGAACGCCTTTTGGTCGCTCCGGCCGACGCGCCCGCGGAGCTGATGGAGGTCGGCCAGCCCGTGCCGCTCGGCGTGGTTGACGATGATCGTGTTGGCGTTCGACACGTCGAGCCCGGACTCCACGATCGTCGTCGAGACGAGGACGTCGAACTCGCGATCCATGAAGTCCATCATGGTCTTTTCGAGGGCCGCGGCCGGCATCTGCCCGTGGGCCGACCGGATCCGGACGTCAGGCACGAGCGCGCGGATCATGGCCGCCATCTCGTCGATCGTCTGCACCCGGTTGTGGATAAAGAAGACCTGCCCGCCGCGGTTGACCTCGTAGAGGATGGCGTCGCGGATGAGGTCGCGGTCGAACGTGTGGATCTCGGTGATGACCGGCTGGCGGTTGGCCGGCGGCGTCTGGATCAGCGACAGGTCGCGCGCCCCGAGCAGCGAGAACTGGAGCGTCCGCGGGATCGGCGTCGCCGTAAGCGTGAGCGTGTCGACGTTGGGGCGGAGCTTCCGGAGCTTCTCCTTCGCGCCGACGCCGAACCGCTGCTCTTCGTCCACGATGAGCAGGCCGAGGTCCTTGAACGCGACGTCCTTCGACAGCACCCGCTGCGTCCCGATCACGATGTCGACCGTCCCGTCGCCGAGGCCGGCGATGACCTCCTTCTGATCGGCCGTCGTGACGAAGCGCGAGAGCTGGCGGAGCTCGATCGGGAAGCGGCCCATCCGCTTGGCGAACGTCTCCGTGTGCTGCCGCGCGAGGACCGTCGTGGGCACGACGACGGCGACCTGCTTGCCGTCCTGGATCGCCTTGAACGCGGCGCGCACGGCCACCTCGGTCTTCCCGAAGCCGACGTCGCCGCAGACGAGGCGGTCCATCGGGACCGGCTGCTGCATGTCCTCCTTGATCGCCTCGATGGCCGTCGCCTGATCCGGCGTCTCCTCGTACTGGAACGCCGCTTCGAGCTCGCGCTGCCAGATCGTGTCGCCCTTGAATGCGAAGCCCTGCGAGGCCCGCCGCGCCGCGTAGATCTTGATGAGGTCGCGCGCGATGTCCTTGACGCGCTTCTTCGTCCGGGCCTTGAGGCGGTCCCAGGCGCCCGTCCCCAGCTTGGTCAGCTTCGGCTGGTGGCCCTCCTTGCCGGTGTACTTGTGCAGCTTGTGGAGCGCCGCCACGTTGACGAACAGCTCGTCGCCGCCCGAGAACAGCAGGCGCACGGCCTCCTGCTTCTGCTCGCGGACCGTGATGGTCTGCAGCCCGGCGAACTTGCCGATGCCGTAGTCGACGTGGACGACGAAGTCGCCGGGGCGGAGGGCCTTGACTTCGCGGAGCGACAGGCCGCCGCGCGCTTTTTTCCGTTTGCGCGCCGTCGGCCGGTGGTACCGATCAAAGAGTTGGTGGTCGGTGTAGACGGCGAGGTCGGCCTCGGACAGCTCGAACCCTTCGTGGAGGCTCTCGACCAGGAGCTCGGCGGGCGGCGGCTTGCCCGTCTCGAGGTCGCCGCCGAGCAACTCCCACAGCCGGTTCTTCTGCGAGGCGCTGTCGCACAGGACCACGTAGTCCGTGCCGCGCTTGCGCTCGATGTCGGAGCGGAGGCGCTTGAGGTCGCCGTTGTACGACGGCTGCGGGGTCGCCTGAAGCTCGGCCGTCAGGTCGCCGTCGTCCGAGAACGTGCCGAACAGGAGCGTCGGGCGCGAGTCGACAAGCGCCGACAGCGCGTCGCCGGTGAGGTACTGGTTCTCGGGGGCGGCCGGCTCCTCCTCGCCGTCCTCCAGTTCGCCGAGGCGGGCGGCGTGGGCGGCCTGCGCCTTCTCGAACCGCTCCTGCGCCGACTCCACCAGCCGCTGGCTGTCGAACAGGGCCAGCGGCGTCGTCGCCGGCAGGTAGTCGATCGCCGTGACGTGGCCCCGCGCCGTGTACGCCTCGGCGCCGAGGTTGGGCACGAGCCGGGCCGTCTCCAGACGCGTGACCGACCGCTGCGTCTGCGGGTCGAACTCGCGGATCTGGTCGACCTCGTCGCCGAAAAACTCGAGGCGGATCGGGTAGCCGCCGGCGAACGGATACACGTCGAGGATGCCGCCGCGGAGCGCCAGCTCACCGGGCTCGCTCACGAACTCGACCGGCTCGAAGCCCTGGCCAGTCAGCCGCTCCATGAGACTCTCCGGCGGCACCTCCTCGCCGACGCGGATCGTCACGGTCTCGTCGCCCACCGTCTCCGGCAGCGGCACCAGTTCCGAGATCGCCTCGACGCTCGTCACGAGGACCCCGTCGAAGCCGTCGCGGAGGCGGCCGAGGGCGTCGGCGCGCTGGACGAGCGGGAGCGTGTCGGTGAGCTGCTCCGGGTCGTACGGCTCGTGGCCGGTGGGGGGGAGGAACAGGACCCGGTCGTCGGAGCCGAACAGCTGCTCGAGGTCGGAGCGGAGGTAGTCGGCGCTCTCGCTCTCGGCGAGGAGCGCCACGAGCGGCCCGCCCGTCTGGTCGAGGAGGTCCGCCAGCACGAAGGCGGGCAGCGAGCCGACCGTGCCCTTCAGCCGGAGCGACGTGCCGGGCGTCAGGGCCTCGGTCTCGCCGCGGACCTGGGCGAAGAACGGGAGGGCCGCGATCCGGTCGCGGAGGTCAGTCAGGGTCACGGGGCGCACGCGCGAACCGCCCGGATCCATCGTGACCCGGGCGGGGAAGGAGAAAAGGAAGCCGTCGCCTACTGGCCGTCGGCGAAGAGCGTGGTGCCCTTGACCGGGCCGTCCACGCGGACGCCCCCGGCCGGGCTGAGCGGGTACGTCTCACCGTCGAAGCGGAGCCGACGCGGGCCGCCGTCGCCCTGGACCACGAGGTCCCGCCAGTATCCGGGCCCGTCCACGACCGTCACCGGGCCGCTGACGAGGCTGATCTCGGCGGCCACGCGGAAGCGTCCGAACTCGTCCGCGTCGATCCCGTCGAGCTGCTCGTAGACGAGCACCGTGCACCCCCCCGAGCCGCACCAGTCGGCGTTCGTCAGGTAGACGAGCGCGTCGTCGCGGCCGTCGCCGTTGAGGTCGGTCCAGGCGACGCGGGTGGCCGTCGAGTCCCACGCGAGGCCGAGCGGGGCGGCGTAGCGGGCGACGGCGTCGAGCAGGTCGGCCCGCCGGTCGTCGGTGGTGTCGGCGGCGCAGGCGAGGACGAGGGCGAGAGAGAGGATCCACATGGGAGGGAGGGAATCGTCCTGCCGGGTGGCTGTTCCCTGGGTGGGCCGCCTCCTCGACATCTCCGGGCAGGCCCCATCGGGCCCCACCCGGAGGTACGGGATCCGGGCAGTCTCTCTCTCACGACTGCCACCCCTGTGTCTCCGCTCAGTCGGGCGTCGTCCCGGCGATGGCATGGCGGACGAACCCGCCGCCGCGCTCGATCCGCTCGCGTGCCGCCTCAGCGTCCACGTCCGCCAGCAGCATGACAAGGGCCGTCTTGACGTGCCCTCCGGCCTGCTCGAGCGCCGCCGTTGCCTCGTCGTACTCGACGCCCGTCGCCGTCATCACGATCCGCTTCGAGCGCTCGACGAGCTTGAGGTTCGTCATCTGGAGGTCGACCATCATGTTCTCGTAGACCTTCCCGAGGCGGATCATCGTCGCGGTCGAGATCATGTTGAGGACCAGCTTGGTGGCCGTCCCGCTCTTCATCCGCGTGGAGCCCATGATCGGCTCCGGCCCGACGTCCGGGCAGATGGCGACGTCGACGTCGAGCGTGAACTGGCTCCGCGGGTTGCAGGTGACGAAGAGCGTCCGGGCCCCGATCTCGCGGGCGCGCTTGACGGCGCCCACCACGTAGGGCGTCCGGCGGCTGGCGGCGATGCCGCAGACGACGTCCTTGTCCGTCACGCCCGCCTCGGCGAGCGCGTCGGCCCCGTTCGACTCGTGATCCTCGGCGCCCTCCTGCGCCGTGAACATGGCGGCCTGGCCGCCGGCGATCAGCCCCTGGACCAGGTCGGGCGGCGTCCCGAACGTCGGTGGGCACTCGGCGGCGTCGAGCACGCCGAGGCGGCCGCTCGTGCCGGCGCCGCAGTAGAACAGTCGACCGCCGTTGCGGAACGCGTCCTCCACGATCTCGACCGCCTCCGCCACGTACGGCAGCTCCGGCGTCACGGCGTCGACGGCGATCTGGTCCTCCTCGTGGAGCAACCGGACGATCTCCGCCAGCGGCGCGACGTCGATCTGCATCGTCCGCGGATTGCGGGTCTCGGTGGTGAGCGTCTTGAGCTCGTCGAACAGGGCGGGGCGATCAGACATCGGCGGGGTAGGGGCGACGCCGCCAAGCTACCCAGGCCGCGAGCACCGCCCCGACGAATCCTGCGCCGAGCGCCCATCCGAGCATGCCCCTCTCGAACGGCACCGGATCGGGGCTGCCCGAGTGGATCGGCGCAGCCCAATAGAACGGGCTCGCTTCGATCCCGCTGTGCGCCGCGAGGTACGCCCGTTGTGCGTCGCGCAGGGCTTCGTCTTTCCCTCGGCCAGCCGCCAGCCCGTCGTAGAACGTGCCCATGAGCTCGGCGGTCGCGTCGTCGGCGACGGGCCAGAGGGTGGCGACCGTCGCGCGCGCGCCCGCGGCACGCATCCCGTACTGAAGGCCGACCAGGCCTTCGCCGCCCCGCCGCCCGCCTCCGGCCGTCGAGCATCCGCTCAGCACGACGAGGTCGACGTCGAGGTCGAGGTCGAGCACCTCGTAGAGGTGGAGCACGCCGTCGTCCCTCCCGTCTTCGGAGAGCGCGATCCGGGAGTAGAGCGGGAGCGTCGGGTTGACCTCGGCGTGGGACGCGAGGTGCACGACGTCCGCCTCCTCCGCGCGCTGGCGGAAGCGCCGCTCGGTGGCGTCGGCGTCGATCAATGCGTCGGCCCGCCCCGCCATGGCGACACGCTCCACCTCACGGCTCACGTTCGGGAGGTCGCTCAGTCCCGCCGTGTTCCACGTGGAACGGCTCCGGGTGAACGTGCTTTTGCCGAAGGCGATCACATCCAGCGGTCGTGGAGTGGTCTCTTCGTTGGAGGCCCCGTTCGTTCGAACCAGCGCGGCCGCGAGGTCGGTGCTGATGACCCAGTCGTGGAGCAGGTACTGCGCGGTCGCATAGTCCTCCGCTGGCGCCGCCGTGAGCGCTGCGAAGGGGACGGTCGCGATGTCGACGTCGGGGACGATCGTCACGCGATCCGTCTCGATCCACGGCCGGACCGGCGCGACGAGAAGCTGGTGGAGCCGGTGAAGGGGAGGGAGGGCGAGCGCGGGGTCGGGCGGCCCGGCGCGCCACGGCCAGCCGACGGCTTCGAGCTGCGCGCGGACCGCCGCCCGCGTCGCTTCCAGTGGGACGCTGACGAGCGTGTCCTGCGTCAGGACGAACGCGGCGCTCCTGGCGTCGTCCACGAAGTACGTGACGAGGACCCTGCCTTCGGTCGCCAGCTGCGCCTGGAGCGCGCCGAGGTTGAGCTCCGGCAGCGAGTCCAGCGGGGCCGTGGCAGTGAGCTCGGCGATCTCCTGCTGATACGCCGAGGTCTCGAATCGGTGCGCAGCCCTCTCCTCCGGGGTCGCCGCCCGGAGGTAGGCCAGCCGGGTCTCCGACAGCCTCTCGACGACGCTGTCGATCTGGCGGCGCGTTTCCGATCGGAGCGTCGCCCGGATGGTCTGGTACCGCAGGAGGTCGCGGAGATACCGTGCCCGTGTCTGGTCGAGCGTCCGGAAGGCGCCTCGCACGTCGCCCGTCGCGAGCTGCGTGCGGACGAGGCCGCGGTACGGCCTCTGCATCGTGGCGAACGCGGACGAGCTCCAGTCGTCCAGCCCGAGCCGGTCGCGTTCGATCTCGCGGCGCTCGACGGCCTGCTCGAAATAGCCTGCGGCTTCGGCCCACCGCCCCCGTCGTTCTTCCAGCAGCCCGAGGTGCTCGAGGGCCGCGGCCTCGTTTCGGGGTGAGCCCAGCCGCAGGGCCTCGTCGCGACCGCGTCGGTACGCGTCGGCCGCCGCGGCCATGTCGCCCTCGATCTCTGCGATCCGACCTTCCGCCATCAACGCCTCGAAGAGAGCCTCAGGGGCGAGCAGGCCGGCCTCCCGCGCCAGGGCGGGGGCTTCCCGAATACGCTGGCGGGCCCGTTCCAGGTCTCCCTGGTGCGCTGCGGCGACGGCGCTCAGGCTCAAGACGACCGACCGGTGGCCGGCGGGCTGTCCTGTCGTCGAGAGGACCGCCAGCCCCGCGGCCGTCCGCTCGTCGAGGAGCGCGACCAACGAGTCTCGCTCGGCGTCGGAGACGGCGTCTCGAAGCTTGAGGTCGGTGAGAATGGAGTAGCTCAGCAGTGTGAGCCCCTTGATGTCGGCAAGGCCGGGAGCGACGTCGAGGCTGTCCTCCACCAGGTCGAGCGCCGCGCGGAGGTAGGCCTCAGACTCGTCGAGCTCCCCGAGCATTCGCGCGATGCGTCCCGCCTCTGTGAGGGCGCGGGCTCCGTAGACCGCGGGGGCGTCGCCGGCTAGGCTCGCGGCGGCGTAGGACGCCCTCGCCGACTCGAGGGTCTGTCCGAGCCGGCCCAGAGCGTAGGCCTGCTGCATGCGCAGGATCACCTGAGACCGCACCGAGGTCGCGCGCCTCGCCCCGTCGAGGTAGGCGCTCGACGTCGAGACCATCTCCTCGAATCGGTCGTCCATCAGGTAGAGGTACACCTCGTGCTCTCGCAGGCGTCCGACGCATGTAGGCGCCGTCCGCGCGTACCGCGCGATGACGCCCCGAACGCGGTCGATCAGCTCCCGCCTCACGTCGGGGCCGTCGGACCGGCGCGCACGCACCTCGTCGAACAGGGTCACCCGCTCACGCTCGCAGTCCGCCTCGTCGTCTGGGGAGCCCCAGGCCAGCGCACCGCTCAACGCGAGAAGCGACAGCAGCAGGCCGGCACGGCGGGCGGTCAACACGAAGGAGGGTCGGGGTGAGGCCTCAGGTTAGCGAACATCGAGACCCACGGTCGGTACGAGTCGGCCGCTTCCGATCGCCCGTGCGCCTCCGCCATCTGTCCCTCTCATCGTTCCGCGCCCACGCTCGCTCCGAGGTCGACGCGGCCCCCCGCGTCAACCTGCTCGTCGGGCCGAACGGGGCGGGGAAGACGAACGTCGTCGAAGCCATCGGGTACCTGTGCCTCGGGAAGAGCTTCCTCGGGGCGTCCGACGCGACGGTGCTCCGGCGGGGAGAACCGCACTTCACCGTCGAAGGGTCGTTCGAGGGAGAGGACCGGCCGGACGTTCGGCTCCGGGTCGCGTTCGTCCCGGGGGAGGGAAAGCGGGCGTTCGCAAATGGAAGTCCGCTCGATCGCTTGGCGGACCTCGTCGGCCGCGTGCCCGTCGTCATCCTCTCGCCGGACGACCGGGATCTGACGGCGGGCGGGCCGAGTGAGCGTCGGCGGCTGCTCGACACGACGCTCAGCCAGGCGTTCCCCGTCTACCTCGACGACCTCCTCAAGTACCGGCGGGCGCTGAAGCAGAAGAACGCGCTGCTCCAGCAGGTGCGGAAGGGGAAGTCGCTGACGCCAGGGACCATGGAGGCGTGGGACGAGGAGCTCGCGACGCTCGGCGGCCGCGTCGTCGAACGACGCCGCGCGTTCCTCGCCCGGTTCGCGGACCTGCTGTTGGAGGCGTACGAGCTGCTCGGCTCTCCCGGCGGCACCCCCACGCTCGAGTACCAGCCGTCGAGCGGGTCGGAGGCCGAGTCCGACGCTGACGGGATGCGCCGCGCCCTCGCACGGACGCGGAGCCGGAGCGGCGACCTCGGGCGGACGCTCGTCGGACCGCACCTCGACGAGGTGTTGTTCCAGCTCGACGGGTTCGACCTCCGGCCGTTCGCGTCGCAGGGGCAGCACCGCACGTTCGCCCTGGCCGTCCGTGTGGCCCAGGCTCTGTACTTCCGCGAGCGTTCGGACGAGCCGCCGCTCCTGTTGCTCGACGACGTGTTCGGCCCGCTCGACCCCGACCGGACGCGCGTCGTCCTCGAACTGCTGGCGTCTGGCGAGCTCGGCCAGTCGTTCGTGACCGCGGCCCGGTCAGAACCCTTCGACGGGGTCGTGCCGTTCGATGGCCAGTCGCACGCCGTGTTCCACGTGGAACGCGGCGGTGTCTCCCGGCTCGACTCTCCTCTTTCCGTTCCCCTCTCCCCATGACATCCCTTCGCGCCGCCTCCCGCTCCGCGGCCCTGTCCCTGCTCGTCGTCGTCCTCGCCGCGTGCGGCACGACGAACATCAACTACGTCACCGGCGAGGAGCAGCGGGGGGCGTACACGTGGGCCCAGGAGGTCCAGCTCGGCACCGAGGCCGACCAGCAGATCCAGGCCCAGTTCGGCGTCTACGACGAGGACCCGGCGCTGACGGCCTACGTCGAGCGGGTTTCGCGCGAGGTGCTCAGCACGAGCGCCTACACGGACCCGAACACGCCGGCGGAGATTCGCAACACGCCGTTCACCTTCCGCATCCTCGACTCGCCCGTCGTGAACGCGTTCGCCCTCCCGGGCGGCTACGTCTACGTCACACGCGGGCTGCTGGCGTACCTCGAGAATGAAGCGCAGCTGGCGGTCGTGCTCGGCCACGAGATCGGGCACGTGCTCGGGCGCCACTCGTCCGAGCAGGCGGCGCGGGCGCAGCTCAGCCAGTTCGGGCTCCTCGGCGCCGCGGTGCTCGGGGGCGTGCTCGGGGGCGGGCAGGTCGCCGAGGGCATCCTCAACTACGGGGGGACGGGTCTCCAACTCCTCCAGCTGAAGTACGGACGCGGCGCCGAGCGAGAGGCGGACCGGGCCGGCGTCGCCTACGCAGAGTTCGCGGACTACGACGCGACCGAGGCCGCGCGCTTCTTCGTGTCGCTCCGTCGCCTCAGCGAGCAGGCCGGGCAGAGCGTCCCCAACTTCCTGTCGTCGCACCCGGACCCGGACGAGCGCGCCCAGACGATCCCCCAGCTCGCCGCACAGTACGATCCGCAGGGGACGCAGGTCAACCAGGCGGAGTACCTCTCGCAGATCGAGGGCATCGTGCTCGGGGAGGACCCGCGCCAGGGGTACACGGAGAATGGCGTGTTCTACCACCCCGAGCTCCGCTTCCTGCTCGACTACCCGAACGGCTGGCAGACGCAGAACTCGCCGACGGCCTTTCTGATGGGGGAGCCGAACGGGCAGGCCGTGATGCAGCTCACGCTGGCCCAGGCGCAGTCGGCGCAGGCGGCGGGGCAGGCCCTTCGCTCTCAGCAGGGCGTCCAGGCCCAGTCGGCGGGCGCGCTCTCGGTCAACGGCAACACGGCGTACCGGGTGGAGGGCACGGCGCAGCAGCAGAACGGGACCGTCGCCTTCTCGGCCACCTTCATCGAGTTCGGCGGCAACGTGTACCAGATCCTCGGGCTGACGTCGACGAACGGCTTCGGCACGTACGGCTCCGCGTTCCGCCAGACGGCCGGGAGCTTCGCGCGCCTGATCGACAGCCGCTACCTCAACCGCCAGCCGTCGCGTCTCGAGGTCACGCGGACGACGTCGGGGACCACGCTCCAGGCGCTTTTGAGCGGGCGGACGCTCCCGCCGGGGCTCTCCGCGCAGGAGGTCGCCATCATGAACCAGACGGAGCTCACGGCCCAGCTCCCGTCGGGCGCCTCGGTCAAGCTGCCGGAGTAGCCCCCGAGGCCGGTGACGCTGCGGGGCCCGGACGATCAGCGTCCGGGCCCCGTTTGTTTAATCGCCCTCCGCAGGCGGCGGGATCACGACAGCCTCGCCGCCGAGCGACATCTTGCCGTTGCAGTAGGCGTACATCTTGATCCGGACGTGGCCGTGGCGCTCCATCTTCTCGGCCACCTTGACCTCGATCGTCACCTCCTCGCCGACCGGGACGGGCCGGAGAAACTTAGCCGACAGGGAGACGGCGATCGAGCCGGGACCGGGGAAGTCGCGCCCGAGCACCTTCGACGCGAGCCCGAGAACGTACACGCCGTGGACGACGGCCTTGCCGAACCGGCTCTGGCGGCCCGCCTCCTCGTCGATGTGGATGGGGTTGTCGTCGCCGGTGACTTCCGCGAACAAGCGGACGTCGTCCATCGTGAGGACGCGGGACCACGAGAAGCTGTCGCCGACGGAGAGGGAGTCGTAGGTATGGGCCATCGAGAGGGAAGAGGAGGCCCAGGAGGCTACGACGTGGTCTCGGCAGGCGCCAGTTCGTCCGCGTCTAAGAAGCGCGCTCGAGTGTCGGGCGTCGGGATCCGACACGCCCCCTTCGTGCCGAACCAGCGGTATCGATTGCGCGCCACCCAGTCGTAGGCAACGTCCCGGAGGCCACGGGGGAGGACGCGCGCCACCGCGAGCCAGCGCCACGGGGCGTCGAGACGGCGGGCGATTCGCCACGCGGCGTCGGAGCGGACGTGGCAGCGCCCGCTCTCGACCAGGACCACGGAGTCGAGCACATCGGGGTCGAGGTCACAGCGGCGAAGCAGGGCGCGGCCTGCCTCGGACTGCAGGGACGCGAAGCGGAACACCCCCTGGCGGTCGTGGTCGAGGACGAACTGGACGGAGCGATCGCACAGGTTGCAGACGCCGTCGAAGAGGAGGATCGGTTCGTCGTCGGACATGGAAACCGGGAGGGGAAGCCAGACAGTACAGACGTTACGTCTCCCCGATTTCCCGGATGCAGCCTGAGACCCCGCTCGCTTCCCGTCTGGCGGAGCTCGCCCGCCTCTTCTTTACACTCGGTGTGGTCGGGTTCGGCGGCCCCGCCGCGCACATCGCGATGATGGAGGAGGAGGTGGTCCGGAAGCGAGGGTGGATGACGCCTCAGAGCTTCCTCGACCTGGTCGGGGCCACGAACCTGATCCCAGGGCCGAACTCCACGGAGATGACGATGCACGTCGGGTTCTCCCGGGCCGGGTGGGTCGGTCTCCTGGTGGCCGGCGCGTCGTTCATCCTGCCCGCCGCTGGCCTGACCCTTCTGTTGGCCTGGCTGTACGTCCAGACCGCCGAGGTGCCCGCCCTCGCGCCGATCCTGGCTGGGATCCCGGCCGCCGTTCTCGCGGTGATCGCAGGCGCGTTGTGGCGATTGGGGAAGAAGGCCGTCACCGGTGTCCCACTCGCGATGCTCGCCATCGCCGTCGCCGCGCTCCTCCTGATCGGCGTCCGTGAGATCCCGGCGTTGCTGCTTGGGGGAGGTCTCGGTGGGACCCTGCTGTACGCCGTGCGTCGCCGTCACTCGCCGCCCACCGAGGCGGCCTCAATTGGCGTTCCTATCGTGGCGGCGTTGCTGCAGGGCGCTGCCGCTGCGGCCCCGTCTCTCGGCACGCTCGCGCTGTTCTTCCTCAAAGTCGGATCGGTCCTGTACGGCAGCGGATACGTCCTCGTCGCCTACCTCGAGGCGGACCTAGTCGGGCGGTTCGGGTGGTTGACCCAGACGCAACTCCTCGACGCGGTCGCGATCGGCCAGCTCACACCAGGGCCCGTCCTCACGACGTCTACGGCTGTCGGGTACCTCGTTCAAGGGGTCCCCGGCGCTCTGGTCGCCACCCTGGCCATCTTCCTGCCCGCGTTTGTCTTTACGGGCCTCCTCCATCCGCTCGTCCCAAAGTTTCGAGACCACCCGCTGACCGCGGCTCTTCTGGACGCGGTGAACGCCGCATCGGTCTCACTCATGGCTGTCGTGACTGTCCGGCTCGCCGTCGGTGCGTTCGAGACGCCTGCTGCCTGGGGGATCGCTGTGATCGCGGCTCTACTGGTCTTCTGGCGCGGCATCCACGTGGTGTGGCTGGTTGGGGGCGCCGCGATCGTCGGGTGGGTCCTCTCGACCATGGGGATTCCCATCTGACGTTTCACGTGGAACGGAACGGTCGGCAGCGTTTGCGTTCTACCCTTCGGCGTCCCCCGTCTAAGCCTTGGTTTTCGATCGCCTCCGCGTTATTCCCCGCTGGACCGTCGCCCACCCGCTGGCGGTCGTGCTCGTCGCGTTTGCGCTGGCCGGACTGGGTATCTGGAAGGCGACTGATCTGCGGATCGACACCGACATCGTCACGCTCCTTCCCTCGGAGTACACGAGCGTTCAAGCCATCCAACGCCTGCAGGAGACGGTCGGAGCTGAAACGACGGTAGACATCGCCATCCACAGTCCGTCGTTCGAGCAGAACGTCGCGTTCGGGCGGGCGCTCGTCGACGCCTCGTTGGGGATGGAGCGTCCGGATGGGGAGGGGCGCTACTTCACGCGGGCCGATTTCCGGCGGGACATCCGGTTCGTGTCCGAGAACGCGCTCTACTTCGCCACCTTCGAGGAGCTCGACCGTCTCGAGACGTTCCTCCGCAGTCAGGCCCAGCAGGTCCGCTCCGCGACGGACCCGCTGCAGATGGACCTCTTCAACGCGACCGCCGACAGCGCGCGGATGGCGCGCCAGGAGGAGGGCGACCGGCTGCGGGCGGACCTGGCCCAGCTGGCACTCACGGAGTACTTCCTCAGCCCGGACTCGACGACGCTCGTCGTCAAGCTCTACCCGACCGGCTCACAGACGAACATCGGGTTCGTCGAGCAGCTCTACGCCGACCTCGATGCGCAGATCGACGCCCTCGGCCCGGAGCGGTACCACCCGGACATGGAGGTCACCGCGGCCGGGCGCCTGCTCCGTCAGACCATCGAGGTCCAGTCGATCACGAACGACGTCCAGAACTCGTTCGGCGCTGGCGTGCTGTCGGTCGTGCTGGCCGTCGTGCTGTACTTCCTCTACAAGTCGATCCAAGCTCGGACGGGCGGGCGGCTGGTGTGGAGCGTTGTCGGGAGTGAGCTCCTCCGGACGCCGGTCACGGCGATCCTCCTGACGGTGCCGCTGCTCGTCAGCCTGTCGTGGGCCGGCGGCGTCGCGGCCATGACGTTCGGGACGCTCAACCTGATGACCTCGACGCTCGGGCTTGTCCTGTTCGGCCTCGGGATCGACTACGGGATCCATTTCTATGCGCGGTACGCCGAGGAGCGCGGCGCGGGGAAGAACGTCGCCGATGCGGTCGAGGAGACGTTCGTGAGCACGGGGCAGGGGATCGCGGTGTCGGCGCTCACGACGGCGTTCGCCCTGTTCGTCCTGCAGATCGCGGACTTCCGGGGCTTCAGCGAGTTCGGGCTGATCGGCGGCCTCGGCATCTTGTTCGCGGTGGTCTCGATGCTGACCGTCCTGCCGGCTCTCCTCAGCATCGCCGAGCGGACGGGCGCGCTGAACCTACGCCTCCGTGGGGAGGCCTCTCGCGTCGAGCTGGACCCGCGCTTCCCGTTCTCGCGGACGATCATGGTCGGCTGTCTGGTGCTCACGGCCGCGTGCGTGCTCGCCATCCCGAAGGTCTCCTTCGAGTACAACTTCTCGAACCTGGAGCCGGAGTACGACGAGTACTACCGCCGTGCCGAGGCCCTCGAGCCGGTCTTCGGCCAGAGCGAGCGCCGAAACCCGGCCTACATCCTCCTCGACTCGCCCGAGAGCGTCCAGGCGGTGACCGAGGCGGTCGAGGCGCTCGCGGAGCAGGACTCGCTGATCCTCGCCGTCGAGAGCCTCCAGGAGCGGTTCCCGCGGGACAGCGCGGGCGTGGCCGCGAAGCTCGACCGGCTCGCGGGCATCCGGGAGGTCCTCGACGACCCCTTCCTCCGGGCCGACACGACCGGCCAGATCGAGCGGCTCCGAATGGCCGCGTCGGCGACCGAGCCGATCCCTCTCGACAGCGTCCCGCCGTTCCTCACGCGTCCGTTCACCACCCGGAGTGGGGAGATCGGCGACTTCGTGATCGTCTTCCCCCGCGGCAACATGGCCGACGGTCGGCGCTCGATCCGGTTCGCGGAGCTCATCGGGGAGGTCACGACCGAGGAGGGGAGCTCGTTCTACGCGGCCTCGACTCAGCTGGTCGCGGCCGACATGCTCCGGCTGATGCAGGACGAGAGCCCACTGATGGTGGGGGTGACGTTCCTGCTCGTCTTCGTCCTCGTCTTCCTGTCGTTCCGCTCGGTGAAGTGGACGCTGGTCGCGGTCGTCCCCTTGCTCGTCGGGCTCGCGTGGATGCTGGGCATCATGGTCCTCTTCGGCGTCCAGCTCACGTTCTACAATCTCGTGGTCCTGCCGACCGTCCTCGGCATCGGCAACGATGGCGGGGTCCACCTCACGCACCGATACCGGGAAGAGGGAAGGGGCTCGATCCGCCGTGTGCTCCGGTCGACTGGAGAGCACGTCACGATGGGTGCGCTAACGAACCTGGTCGGCTTCGGCGGACTGCTGCTCTCGTCGCACCCCGGCCTCCGTTCGATCGGCGTGCTCGCCGTGGTGGGCATCGGCGCGACGCTGGCGGCGACGCTCGTGTTCTACCCGGCGCTGCTCCAGGTGCTCGAAGACAACCGGTGGCTCGACCGCCGCCCGCGGCGCCGGCGGCAGTACGACCTCGGCGATCCCGACGCCATCCTTCACCCGACGTTCAAGCTTCACCCAGGGGGAGGAGGGAGCACGCCAACCTAACGGCTTCTAGCTCGGCGAAAAGGATGGCTGACCGCGTCCACTGACTCGCGGGTGAACGGATGTTTCGGGGGGTTAGGTGGGGTAAGCCGTTGTTGGGAAGCGAGATGGACTCTGTGTAATCGTTCGATTAGTCGCCCGAAACGGGTGGTTCGGCCACGCCTCGGTAGTACTTCGCCATGCGGGCGAGGACTTCCGGCCAGTCGTACGCCCGGGCCGCCTCACGAGCCGCCTCGCCGAGGCGGTGACGGAGAGCGGCGTCCTCGACGAGGCGTCGGGTCGCGTCGGCGAACGCCGGCCGGTCGCGGGGGGGGCAGAGGAGACCGGTGCGCCCGGAGTCGATGAGGCTGGCGGTGCCGGCCGCATCGGCCGCGACGACGCCGAGGCCGGACGCCATCGCTTCGAGCGTCACGTTGCCGAACGTCTCCGTCTCACTGGGGAAGAGGAAGACGTCGGAGGACGCGTAGGCCATCGAGAGCTCGTCGCCGGAGAGGTGCCCGGTGAAGACGGCGCCGGGAAGGTCGGCGGCGAGCGACGCCCTCTCCGGCCCCTCACCGACGACGAGTGCGCGGACGGGCCGCCCTTCCGCCTGAAGCGACCGGACCGTGTCCGAGAACACGTCGAGCCCCTTCTCCTTGACGAGCCGGCTCACGAACGTCACCACGACATCGTCCGGCGCGAATCCGTGGGCCCGTCGCCAGTCGGCCGAGCGCACCTCGGGGTTGAATCGGTCTAGCTCGATGCCTCGAGGCCAGAGCCGGATCGTCGACGAGATCCCGTGCTCGACGAGCGCGTCGCGCATCGTCGGCGTCGGGGCGTAGACTTCGTCGCACCGGTCGTAGAAGCGACGGAGCGCGGCCCACAGGGCGCCCTCGGCCAGCCCCAGACGGTAATAATCGAGGTACGACGCGAAGTGCGTATGGTACGTCGAGACGACGGGGATGCGGAGGTCCCGAGCCCAGCGTAACGCCTTGTGCCCCAACACGTCTGGCGTCGCGATGTGGACGACGTGGGGGGCGAACCGGACCGCCTCGCGGCGCGCTTCAGCCGGAAAGCCCGTGCTCACGCGGTACTCTGGCCGGCCCGGCGCCGCGATCGACGGGACGGCGACGAACCGTCCCGGCTGTTCGAGCGGCTCGTCGATGGTCGGGCCGAAGACGAGCACGTCGTGGCCCTCGTCGAGGAGGTAGCCGACGAGGCGGCCGAGCGTCCGCGAGACGCCGTCTTCGACGTGGTTGTAGTTGCCCGTGAAGAGGGCGATGCGGAGAGGCGTCACGCGGGCGAGGGAGGACCGGGCACAGGATACCCGCGCCGCCCGCCGCCGCTCCCGGCCCCTCCCACCTCGGCGCCGAAGCGCACCCGGCTAGGCGGGCAGGAGGTCGCGGAGGAACCGGCCCGTGTGGCTGCCCTCGACCCCGGCGACCTGCTCGGGCGTCCCCTCGGCGACGACGAACCCACCGCGCCGGCCGCCCTCGGGCCCGATGTCGATCACCCAGTCCGCCGCCTTGATCACGTCGAGGTTGTGCTCGATGAGGATGACCGAGTGGCCCGCCTCGACGAGCGCGTTGAAGGCCGCGAGCAGCTTTTTGATGTCGTCGAAGTGGAGGCCCGTCGTCGGCTCGTCGAAGAGGTAGAGCGTGTGCCCCTGGTGCGTCTTGCTGAGGTGGGCCGCCAGCTTCACGCGCTGCGCCTCGCCGCCCGAGAGCGTGTTCGAGGGCTGCCCGAGCGTGAGGTACCCGAGGCCGACGTCCTGGAGCGTCTGGAGCTTGTTCTCGATCCGCCCCTGGCCCTCGAAGAAGGCGACGGCCTCGTCGACCGTGAGGTCGAGGATGTCGGCGACGTTCTTGCCCTTGAACCGGACGTCGAGCACGTCCTGCTTGAACCGCTTCCCGTTGCACGCCTCGCACTCGAGGTAGAGGTCGGCGAGGAACTGCATCTCGACCTGGACGACGCCCTCGCCCTGGCACGTCTCGCACCTTCCGCCGGGCACGTTGAACGAGAACGTCCCGGGCCGGTAGCCGCGGATCTTCGCCTGGTGCGTGCTCGCCAGCAGCTCGCGGATCGCGTCGAACGCCTTGATGTACGTCACGGGGTTCGAGCGCGGGCTCTTCCCGATCGGCGACTGGTCGACCATCTCGACGTTCTCGATCAGCTCCGCGCCCTCGACCGCGTCGTGCGAGCCGACCTTGCCCTCGAAGTCGCGGCCCTTCGCGCGCTCCAGCGAGGCGAACAAGGTCGAATGGACGAGCGTCGACTTGCCGGAGCCCGAGACGCCGGTGACGACCGTGATCGCGTCGAGGGGGAACGAGACGTCGAGCCGCTTGAGGTTGTGCTGGCGGGCGCCCGTGACGCGGATGGCGCGCTCCGGGTCGATCTCGCGGCGCGCGTCCGGGACGGGGATCGTCTTGCGGCCGGAGAGGTAGGCACCAGTGAGCGACGCGTCGTCGGCGAGCGCTTCGTCGAAGGTGCCCTGGAACATGACCTCGCCGCCGAGCGCGCCCGAGCCCGGCCCGATGTCGATGAGCTGGTCGGCCCGCCGCATCATCTGCTCGTCGTGCTCGACCACGAGGACGGTGTTGCCGATGTCGCGGAGCCCTTCAAGGATCGAGATCAGCCGGTCGTTGTCGCGCGGGTGGAGCCCAATGGTCGGCTCGTCGAGGACGTAGAGGCTGCCGACGAGCGACGACCCCAGCGACGTCGCGAGGTTGATCCGCTGCGTCTCGCCGCCGCTCAGCGTCATCGCCAGCCGGTCGAGCGTGAGGTAGTCCAGGCCGACCTCCACGAGGTAGCCGAGCCGCTTGCGGATCTCTTCGAGCACACGGCCCGCGACATCCTGGTCGTGCTCGCTGAGCTCGATGGCCTCGAAGAAGGCCCGCGCGTCGGCCGTCGTCAGCTCGGAGAGCTCGCCGATGTGGAACCACTCGGTCTCACCCTCCGCGCCGCCGATCTGAGGGCCGCGGAGCTTGACGTAGAGCGCCTGCGGCCGGAGCCGATAGCCGTCGCACGCCGGGCACCGGGTGTAGCCACGGAAGCGGGCGTTGTAGATGCGGTAGTGCATCTTGTAGGCCTTCTTCTGGAGGAAGGCGAAGAAGCCCTCGACACCGACGTAATCGCCCGACCCCTTCCAGACAACCTCCTTGTGCTCGTCCGGGAGGAGCGTGTACGGTGCGTCCAGATCGAGCCCCACGCGGCCTGCTTCCCGAAGCAACGCGCGTTGATGCTTCGACCACTGGTCGGACCGGAACGGCGCGAGGGCGCCCTGGCGGATCGAGAGCTCGGGGTTGGGGATGACGAGGTCCTCGTCGATCCCGGGCACGCGGCCGAAGCCCTGGCAGGCCGGGCACGCGCCGAGCGGGCTGTTGAACGAGAACAGCTGCGGCGTCGGCTCCTCGAACTCCATCCCGTCGCGCTCGAAGCGGGCCGAGAACTCGAGCGTCTCGAACGCCTCGCCGTCGCGCGGGGCCGTGATCACGACCGCCCGCTCATCGCCCTCGCGGAACGCCTGCTCAACCGAGTCCGCGATCCGGTTGGTGGTCGAGTCGCTGGCGGGGTTCGTCGCCAGCCGGTCGACGAGGACGGTCAGGCGGGTGGTCGGCGTCTTGACCGAGGCGGGCTCCGTCGTGTTGAGGTCGATCACCTCCGGCGCCTGCCCCTTCTCGGCCTGCTTCTCGGTCGGCAGCGCGACGAGGCGGTAGAAGCCGCGCGCCCGGAGGGCCTTCAGCTCCTCGACCTTCTTCGCCCCCTTGTGGGAGGGGAAGGGGAAGGCGAGGTAGAACCGCGTCTTCTCCGGCAGCGCCGCTTGGATCGCCTCGGCGGACGAGCGGGGCGAGTCGCGGACAACGACCTCCCCCGAGACCGGAGACACCGTGGTCCCGACGCGGGCGAAGAGGAGGCGGAGGTAGTCGTAGACCTCCGTCTGCGTGGCGACCGTCGAGCGTGGGTTCTTGGTGCCCGTCTGCTGCTCGATGGCGATCGCCGGCGCGAGCCCCGTGATGAGGTCCACGTCCGGCTTGTCCATCCGGTCGAGGAACTGGCGGGCGTAGGCGCTGAGGCTCTCGACGTAGCGCCGCTGGCCCTCGGCGTAGATCGTGTCGAAGACCAGCGACGACTTGCCCGACCCCGAGGGGCCCGTCACCACGACGAGCTGCTTTTTCGGGATCGTGACGTCGACGTTCTTCAGGTTGTGCTGCCGCGCGCCCTTGACCACGAGGTCCTTCCCGACGAAGCGGTTCTTGGACTCGCCGTTGGTCGGCGCCGTGGAGGGTCGCGTCGGGGCCGTCGTCGTCTTCGCCATGCGGGTGGGGGGCCGGTGCCGCCGGCGGGGCACTCCGCCAGCCGGACGGAGACCAACGCGGCGTGGGCGGCGAAGATGCCCGGGAGCGTGTGAAAGCGTGGTGTCAGCGGGCCTCCGTGGAGAGCGCGTGACTGGAAGCGGTGTCACGCCGGGCCGGGGCAACCCGTCGGGGGGCGGTGCGCGTTGACACCCGATGATGGACCTCCTCCAGATCGCTCCGATCGACGGGCTCGACGCGTGGCCGGCTTTCGCCGTGGCACTGGCGCTCGCGCTCGGCGCGGGGCTCCTGCTCCACGCGGTCGTCTACGGCTCGCTCCACAGGATCCGGCGGACGGCGCCGGAGCGGCTGCCGCTGCGGGGGCACCTCGTGCTCCAGACCGAGCGGCCCGCGCGGTGGACGCTGGTGCTGATCGCGCTCCGCGTCGTGCTGCCCCAACTCCCGACCGAGGCGGCGGAGGCGACCGCGCCGCACCTCGCGACGGCGCTCTCCATCGGCCTCGTGGTCGCCGCCGCGTGGCTCGTCATGCGGAGCGTGGGGGCCATCCGGGAGTCGCTGGGCGACCGGCTCGACCTCCAGAAAGCCGACAACCTCTCGGAGCGGCGGATCGTGACGCAGGTGGGGCTGCTCCAGCGGCTCATCAACGTGGTCGTGATCGTAGTGGCGGTCGCGGCCATCCTGCTCCACTTCGAGTCGGTCCGGCGGGTCGGCGCGGGGCTGCTGGCGTCGGCGGGCGTGGCCGGCATCGTGCTCGGCTTCGCGGCGCAGCGCGTGCTCGGCAACCTGTTCGCCGGCATCCAGATCGCCATCACCCAGCCCATCCGCGTCGACGACGTGGTGGTGGTCGAGGGCGAGTGGGCCCGCGTCGAGGAGATCACGCTCACCTACGTCGTCGTGCGGATCTGGGACCTGAGGCGCCTCGTCCTGCCCATCTCCTACTTTATCGAGACGCCGTTCCAGAACTGGACGCGGACGGGGGCGCAGGTCATCGGGACGGTCTACCTCCGGACCGACTACTCCGTCCCGGTCGAGGACGTGCGCGCGGCGGTAGGGCGGATCGTCGAGGCCTCGGAGCACTTCGACGGCGAGACGTGGCGGCTCCACGTGACCGACCTCGGCGAGCGCGGCGTCGAGATGCGCGCGCTCATGACGGCCGCGAACGCCGACCACGCGTGGGAGCTGCGCTGCGAGGTGCGGGAAGAGTTGCTGGCGTGGCTCCGCGAGCACCACCCGGAGGCGCTGCCGCGGACGCGCGTCGTCTTCCCGGAGGCGGGCGCCGACCCCGCCCGCCTCGGCGGCGAGGCGCGACGGCTCGACGGCGAGCGGTAGAGCGCTCTGGGCCGCGCGCGACTGGCGGTCGTGACTACGTTCGGCGGCCATGGGCTTTCTGAATCCGCTCCTCCTCGTCGGCCTCGCGGCGGCGGCGATCCCCATCGTCGTCCACCTGTTCAACTTCCGCCGACCGCAGCGGGTCGACTTCTCGACGCTCCGGTTCGTGCGCGAGATCGAGGCGACGGCGATGCGGCGCGTCCGCATCCGGCAGTGGCTGCTGCTGGCGCTCCGCACGCTGGCGGTCCTGTTCCTCGTGCTCGCCTTCGCGCGGCCGACGCGGACGGCCGACGCCGGTGTGTTCGAAGAGGGCGCGGCCCGGAGCCTCGTCCTCGTCCTCGACAACAGCCGGTCGATGACGCTCCGCGACGCGCAGGGCGCGCTCATCGACCAGGCCCGCACGCTGGGCGGGACGGTCGTCGAGGCGACGGGGCGGGGCGACGAGCGGACGCTCCTGCCCGTCGCCCGCCCGCCCGAGTTCCGGCCCGTCCCGTACGCGACGGCCGGGCCGGTCCTCGACGCCATCGCGGCCACGCCGGCGCTCGCGGGCGCCGAGCCGTTGACGGCCGCCGTCGCCCGCGCGGGCAGCCTCCTCGATGGCGCGACGCATCCGCGGCGCGAGGTCGTGGTCGTCAGCGACCTCCAGGCCGCGACGTTCACCGATTCCGCCAGCGCCGCGCTGCCCGACGACGTCGAGGTGACGCTCCTCCCGCTCGGCGCGCGCCGGCAGGTCAACACGGCCGTGACGGACGTGCGCGTCGTGAGCCGGATCGTGGAGCCCGGCCGGCCGGTGCAGGTCGAGGCGACGGTGATCCGCTACGGCGGGCGGCCCGGGACGGTCGGCGCGGCGCTGCTGCTCGACGGCGAGCGCGTCGCGGAAACGGCGGTCGACGTGGTCCCGGACACGCCAGTGCGCGTTCCCTTTACCATCACGCCTCCCGCGCGCGGGTGGCTGGGCGGCGAGGTTCGGATCGAGGCCGACGGCGCCGAGTGGGACGACGCCCGCTACTTCGCCCTCCGCGTGCCGCCGCCGCCGCGCGTCCTCGTCGTCCGGGGCGACGGCCAGCGGGCCGATCTCGTGACGCTGGCGCTCGGCGTGGCCGCCGAGTCGGGCGGGGTTGCGCTCAACGAGGTCGCCGAGGGCGCGCTGGCCGGCGCCGACCTCGGGGACTACGACGCCGTCGTCCTCGTCGGCCCCGCCTTGGTGGGCGACCCGGGCCGGCTGGCGACGTTCGTGGCCGAGGGCGGCGGCGTCCTCGCGTTCCCCGGATCGGACCCCGAATCGCTCAACCCGCTGCTCGCGGCGCTCGGAGCGGGGCGGATCGACGGCGCGCTCGGCGAGTCCGACGGCGACGCCATCGGCCGCACGACCGACCTCGACCTCGACCACCCCCTCTTCGCCGGCGTGTTCGACGCGGCCCGCCCGACGCCCGAGGCGGCCGACGTCCGCCGCATCGCCCGCTACCGATCCGGTGCCGCCGACGAGTCGACGCTCATCGGGACGCAGACGGGGGCCCCGATGCTTCAGGAGATCCGCCGTGGCGAGGGCAGCGTGCTCCTGTTCGGCGTCGCGCCCGACCTCGGGTGGAGCGACCTCCCGCAGCGCGGCCTGTTCGTCCCGCTCCTGTACCGCGCCGCCGCGTACCTCGCCGCCGGGTCGTCGGTCGCCGACTCGGGCGAGCTGGTCGCCCGAGAGGGCGGTACCGTCCGCGTCGAGGGTGTCGAGGCGGGCGCCGCGCTCCGCCTCGTGGGGCCGGACGGGACAGCGCTCACGCCGCTCCAGCGGACGGTCCCGGGCGCCGTCGTCCTCGACGTGGGCGACGCCGTCGCGCGGGCGGGCCTGTACCGCGTGATGCAGGGCGAACGGACGCTCCGCGTGGTCGCCGTCAACGAGGACGCGCGGGAGTCGGACCCGGCGCAGCTGGACGCCGCCGAGGCCGCGCGCCGGCTGGAAGCTGCGACGGGCCGGCCGGTCCGCGTCGTGGACGGCGCTGCGGAACTCTCCGCCTCGGGCGAGCCGAGCGGGACGCCGCTGTGGACCGTCTTCCTGGCCCTCGCGCTCGCCTGCCTCGTCGCCGAGACGCTCGTCACGACCCGCTGGAAGGCCGCGCCCGCGGCGTAGTCGCACGCGTGCGCCGAGGCGGCCGGATACGAGGAGGGCGGAGAGACCCGAAGGCCTCTCCGCCCCTGCTCCAGCCGCTCCACCACAAAACGGCCTGAGCCCGATTCGGGACGATCGGTGCCCTCCGCCCGCCTCACGGAGCGGAGGGACCGACGTGCCGTCCCAGCACACGGTATCGTCGTCGGTCCCTCGGGGAAGGAAGCGGTGAGCCGCGACCGACGGGACCAGGATCGCCCGACGCGGACGGCGCGCGCGTCCTGTGATCTCACGATTCGTAACGGAGCCTCGTCGGGCGAGCCCGCGCGAACCGGCGAATTCAAGGGGCTCCCGACGGATCTCGGGCCGATCCACCCTAGCTTTCACACACGAGAGGCACCGTTCCCCCGGCCCGCCGCGTTCACTCCCCTGACGCACCCAGATCGCCTTTTGACGCCAACGACCACCCGCCGACGTGAGACCGCCGTCCTCGTCGGCGTCCAGACGCCCGACACGACCTCCGACGACCTCCGCGACGGCCTCGACGAGCTCGAACTCCTGACCGACACAGCCGGCGCCGACACGGCCGCTCGCCTCACCCAGAACCTCCCGCGCATCCACGGCGCGACGTTCATCGGGAAGGGGAAGGTCGAGCAGCTCCGCAAGACGGTCGAAAAGCACAAGGCGGACCTCGTGGTCTTCGACGACGACCTCTCGCCGGTTCAGGTCCGCAACCTGGAGAAGGCGCTGAAGTCGGAGGACAACGCGGTCAAACTGGTCGATCGGTCGGGCCTCATCCTGGACATCTTCGCCGAGCGGGCGCGGACGTCGCAGGCCAAGGCCCAGGTCGAGCTGGCCCAGCTCCAGTACCTCCGGAGCCGCCTCACGCGGGCCTGGACGCACCTCGAGCGCCAGAAGGGCGGCATCGGGATGCGCGGGCCGGGCGAGACGCAGATCGAGACCGACCGCCGCCTCATCGGCAAGCGGATCGCCGTCCTCAAGGACCACCTCGACCGGATCGACCGCCAGCGGACGACGCAGCGGAAGGGCCGCGCCGACCAGACCCGCGTCGCGCTCGTCGGCTACACGAACGCCGGCAAGAGCACGCTCATGAACGCGCTCGCCGACGAGGCCGTCTTCGCCGAGGACCGCCTCTTCGCCACGCTCGACGCCACGACGCGCCAGGTCGACCTCGACACGAATAAGGCCGTCCTGCTGGCCGACACCGTCGGGTTCATCCGGAAGCTGCCGCACGCGCTCGTCGAGAGCTTCAAGAGCACGCTCGACGAGGTCCGCGAGGCCGACCTCCTGCTCCACGTCGTCGACGTGACGCACCCGAACGCGGAGGACCACATCCGCGTGGTCAACGAGACGCTCGCCGAGCTCGAGGCGCAGGACAAGCCGACGCTCATGGTGTTCAACAAGGTGGACGCCCTCGACGACCCCGGCCTCCTCGACCAGCTCGAGCAGGCCCACGACAACGCCGTGTTCATCTCGGCCGCGCGCGGGATCGGCCTCGACGAGCTCCGGACCCGCACGCTCGCCCTCGTCGAGGCCGACTACGTCGACCGCGTCGCGCTCCTCCCCGTCTCCAAGCCGAAGGCGCGCGCCCACATCCACAGCGTCGCCGAGGTGATCGAGGAGGAGGTCGGGTTCGCCGAGGACGCCTACGACGCGAGCGCGGCGCCCATCGCCGTCACGCGCCTCCACTTCCGGGCGTCGACGAAGAACGCGCCCGACCTCGACCGGATGCTCGAGCGCTACGGCAACCTCCGCTGGCAGAACGCGGCCGAGGTCCCGTCCGGCGACGGCGCCGCCCGGTCCGCCACCTTGTCGGACGACTGACCGCGCGGGGCGCCGGAGGCGCGTCGCGGACGGGCCCGCCGTCGGGAGTTTCCCCGAACGGGTCGGAGCGCCCGGTGAACGGTCGGTGTGGTCTGGCGGCTCGCTGCATCTGGTACGCCTCTTGCCCGTCTGTAGGGGCACCGGGTGATAGCTTGCCTGCGCCCGGTCGTCCCCCCGCCCTGCCATGACCGTTGCCACGATCCTCAGCGCCCTCGACCCGCTCTCGACGACGGACACCGTCGGCGAGGCGCTCGTCGAGCTGGCCGACGCCCACGTCGCGCACCTCCCGGTGCTCGACCCCACCGGCCGCCTCGACTCCGTCGTGACCGAGGCCGCGCTCCGGGCCCACCCGGAGTCGACCGCGCCGCTCGGCGCCCTCATGGCCGGCGAGCCGGTCTCGATCGGCCTCGACACGCACGTGTTCGACGCCGCGCACCTCATGCGCCAGCACGGCCTGAGCGTGCTCCCGGTCGTGGCGGAGGACGGCGCCTACGCCGGCCTCGTCGTCCGCCAGGACGTGTTCGGGCAGCTCGCCCACATGCTGGCGACCGAGGAGCCGGGCGCCATCGTCGTGCTCGACGTGGCCCGCGCGGACTTCTCGCTCGGGCAGGTCGCCCAGATCGTCGAGCAGAACGGCGTCCGCATCCTGTCCGTGTCGACGGAGGACGACCCGGGCGCCGGGCGCGTCCGCGTGACCCTCAAGCTGAACGTGACCGACACGGCCCGCGTCCGCCACGTCATGGCGCACTACGACTACCGCGTGGTCGCCGTCTTCGACGAGGCGGAGG
>CAXRFJ010000421.1:0-7393 GCA_964229475.1 Rubrivirga sp. | reverse complement strand
CGCCCGCGACCGCCTCGGCGACGCTCCGACCGGTGTCGCCCGCGAACTTCGTGGCCGAGCGCGTGGCGGCCGGGGTCGTCGCCCTCCGGTGGGACCGGCGCGTCGGCCCGGCGCCGTGGGCCAACCCGCCCGAGGCCTACCGCGTCCTCCGCGACGGTGCCCTCGTCGCCACGCTCCCCGGCACCGCCTCCGCCTGGATCGACGCCGAGGCGGGCGAGGCCGCGCGACGCTACGAGGTCCGCGCGGGGGGCGGGAACGGCGGCTCGTTCGGTGCCCCATCGGTCGAGGTGCCGGCCGCTCCGAGCTCTCCGTCGCAATGACGTCGGGCCGGGGCACACCGCCCGTGTGCCCCCACAGATGGCGCGGCTCCTTCCGCCTCGGTGTCGAGGCGGGCGGGGCCTTGCGGCAGCTCTCCCTCTGTCATCCTGAGCGAAGCGAAGGATCCCAACGCCAGCCCTTCAGCCGGATTCAGCGGCAGCTAGATCCCGCCACTCCGGATTGCCACTCTCGATCAGCGCCACCTTCCTCGCTCGCCTCCACCCCTTGATCGCCTTCTCTCGCGCGATGGCGTCCCGCGGGTCCCGGTGCTCCTCCGCATAGACCAGCCGGCGGACGCGGTACCGCCGCGTAAACGCTCCCCCCTCCCCCGCCCGGTGCTCCGCCACCCGCCGCGCGAGGTCGTTCGTGACGCCGACGTAGAGGACGCGGCTCGTGCTGGCGAGGATGTACGTCCAGTACGACCGCGACCTCCCAGCCATGTCATCGCCCTCGTCTTGTCATCCTGAATGCAGTGAAGGATCTCGATGCCGACGGCCGAGTCCGTCGCCACCGGAGGCTACGGCTGGCAGGCCGAATCGAGATCCTTCGCTCCGCTCAGGATGACAGGGGGTTAGGACCGCTGCGCGGCCTCCCTCCGCCCCGGCGCCGAGGCGGGCGGGGCTACGCCTCGGACCCCGCGCCGACGGCCGACGTCTCCGGGCGGAGGAGCGGGAACAGGAGCACGTCGCGGATGGAGGGCTGGTCGGTCATGACCATCGCGAGGCGGTCGATGCCGACGCCGAGGCCGGCGGCCGGGGGCATGCCGTACTCGAGCGCCCGGAGGTAGTCCTCGTCGATCTCGCGCGTGGCCTCCTCGTCGCCGGCCTCCGCGAGGCCGGCCTGGTCCTCGAAGCGGGCGCGCTGGTCGAGCGGGTAGTTGAGCTCCGAGACCGCGTTGCACAGCTCCTTGCCGGCCGCGATGAGCTCGAACCGCTCCACGAGGCCCGGCTTCGAGCGGTGGCGCTTGGCGAGCGGCGAGAGCTCGACGGGGTAGTCCGTGATGAACGTCGGCTGGACGAGCGTCGGCTCGACGGCCTCGCCGAAGATCTCGTCGACCAGCTTGCCGGCGCCCATCGAGTCGTCGACCTCGATGCCGAGCTCGCGGGCGACGGCGGCGATCGCGTCGCGGTCGGCCACCCGGCCCGCCTCGGCGTCGTAGAGCTGGTGGCCCGTGGCCTCCGCGATAGCGTCGAAGATGGGGACGCGGCGGAAGGGGGCCGCGAACGAGAGCGTGTGCGTCTCGCCGTCGATCGTGCGCGGGACGTCGGTGCTCCCGTGGACGGCCTGGGCGACGGCCTCGAACATCCGCTCGACGAGGCCCATCATCCAGTCGTAGTCCCGGAACGCCACGTAGAGCTCGAGCATCGTGAACTCCGGGTTGTGGAACCGGCTGAGCCCCTCGTTCCGGAAGTCCTTGGCGATCTCGTAGACGCCCTCGAAGCCGCCCACGAGGAGCCGCTTGAGGTACAGCTCGTCCGCGATGCGGAGGAAGAGCGGCATGTCGAGCGCGTTGTGGTGCGTCGTGAACGGACGCGCCGCGGCGCCGCCGTAGAGCGGCTGGAGCGCCGGCGTCTCGACCTCGACGTAGCCCGCGTCGTCCAGGAAGCGCTGGAGCGTGCGGACGATCCGGTGCCGCGTCTTGAACACGTCGCGGACCTCCGGGTGGAGCGCGAGGTCGGCGTAGCGCTGGCGGTAGCGGAATTCGGGGTCCGAGACCTCGTTGAACGTCCGCGTCTCGCCGGTCTCCTCGTCCGTCACCGTCTTCTCGACGGGCAGCGGCTTGAGCGACTTCGAGAGGAGCACCAGCCGGTCGGCTTCGACGCTCACCTCGCCCATCCGCGTGCGGAAGACGGTCCCCTCAATGCCGAGCCAGTCGCCGGTGTCGAGGAGGCGCTTGAACACCTCGTTGTAGAACCCCTCGGGGAGGTTGTCGCGCTTGACGTAGATCTGGATCTGGCCGCTCTCGTCCGCCAGGTGGAAGAAGGCGGCCTTGCCCATGACCCGCTTCGTCAGCATCCGCCCCGCGACGGTCACGCGGATCGGCGACGTCCCCTCGGTCTCGGGGTCGTGCTGGGCGTCGTCGTACTGGGCGAGGACGTCGGCGGCGTGGTGGGTCACGGCCCACTCGGCGGCCGGGTACGGGTCGACGCCGGCCTCGCGGAGGGCGGCGGCGTGGTCGCGGCGGATCTGCTCTTGCTCGGTGAGCGCCATCGGTCGGGTCGGGTGCGTGCGGGGAGTCTACGCGCCGCCCCCGCACGGGGCGCCCCCGCGGTCCATTCTGCGCGCAGGCTTCAGCGCCGCGCGCGCGCCGCCTCGGCCCGCCTCGGCACCGAGGCCGAGGGAACCGGCGCGTTAGTCGACCAGCTTCGCCACGTCGGCGAGGAGCGCGTCGCGGCCGTCGCGGAGGGCGCCGGCGACGCGGTCGCCCAGGATGCGGGCCGACGACTGCGGCTTCTGGGCCGCGGCCAGCGTGGCCACGTGCTCGGCCGACTGGCCGAGGGCCTCGACGGCGGCGCCGGCGGCGGCCACCCACGTGCGGCACGGGGCGGGATGGCCGGCGAGCTGCTCGGCGGCGCGCTCGCGGAGGCGCGGGAGCCACCCCGGCGCGGGCCGGAGCACGGCGCGGACGCGGTCGGCCGGGGTCCGGCGGGCGAGGCAGCGGGCCTCGTCGGAGACGCCGGCGGCGAGCGCGCCGAGGACGGCGTCGCGGTCGGCGGCGACGCCGGCGACGGTCTCGCGCTGGCGGAGGCTGAGCGCGGACGCCTCGGCCTCGCGCACGGGGACCAGCGAGGCCTTCACCGCAGCGGCGGCGGCGGCCAGGAGAGCCTGGAACGAGGCCACCGAGTCGCGGCGGACGCTCCGGGCGGCGAGGGCCTCGACCGACGCGCCCGTCAGGCCGGGGGCGAGGTCCTCCGTCAGAATCGAAGAGTGCATACAGTGGATGGCGGGCACGCCCGCCGAAGCCCAAACAGCACGAAGTGGGAGAAGAACGGAAAGAACGCCCCAGATCGGTCCGCGCGCCACCGTTCCCATCGACGCTTGGCCGTCCCGCCCTAAGCGCTCCACACAGCGTTCACCCGGGCTTCGCATTGGACCGGGCGCGGCGCGAGCCCGGCTGCTACGAAGCGACGCCGGCGCGCGACGGGGCCGGCGGCCGCGGCGGCTCGGGCGTCTTGGGCGACGACGCCTGGGGCAGCGGGAGCGTCACCATCCGCTCCATCAGCGCGAGGACGTCCTCGGCCTTGCCCGGCGGGAGCGTGCCCGCGCGGACGGCGAGGCGGACGGTCTCGACGGAGAGCGCCGCGTAGGCCGGCACGAGGTGCGGGAGCTCCTTGCGGAGCGCGAGCCCGTGCGCCCGGAGCGTCTGGAGGTCGCCGCGGGCGACGGGCCCCGTCAGGGCCTCCTCGGGCGACGTCGCCGTGAGGTTGTCGAGCGTCCCCTGGAGCAGCGGCCCGAGGATCGCCATGGCCTCCCGCCGGTCGATGTCGATGGACGCGAGGACCTCCTGGACCATCCCCATGAGCGTCACGAGGAGGTTCGAGGCCATGGCCGCCGCGAGGTGGTAGCGCGGCTTCGCGTCGGCCGAGACGACGAGGTAGCGCATCCCCAGCCCGACTGCCAGCTCGATGCCGGCGGCGACGCCGCGGGGCTCGCCCTCGACGCCGGCCGTCACGCCCGCCAGCGTCTGGGCGTCGGCGTCGCGGGTGACGGTCTGGAGCGGGTGGAACGAGAGCGTCCGCGCGCCCTCCTGGCGGAGCGGCTCGAGGAGCGAGGCCGGCTGGGCGCCCGACGTGTGGAGCACGACGGCGCCCTGCCACGGGCGCGGCGCGGCCGTGAGCGTGTCGGCGAGGTCGGCGATCTGGTCGTCCGGGACGGCGAGGACCACGAGCGGGACGTCCGGGACCTCGCTGAGGTGGTCGGAGGCGACTGGCGCCCCGAGCAGCTTGGCGAGGCCCTCCGCGGACCGCCGCGTCCGGCTGAGGACGGCCTCGATCGGGTAGCCGCTCTCCGCCAGCCGGAGGCCGAGCGCGCGCCCCATCGCCCCGGCGCCGATGAGGGCCACAGCGGGCCGGGGAGTCTGGAAGGCGGAGGCGAACGTGGACATGCGGTGTGAGCGGGGGGTCGGGCGCGGGCCCTACTTCCAGAAGGCGCAGGCGATGGCGCCGGGGGCGTCCGCCTCGGGCGGCGTGAGGGCGAGGACGCGGGCGTGCCGGGCGCCGCGGGCCTTCGCCGCGATCAGCGTCGTGATGAGCGCGCCCATCCCCTCGACGCGGACGGTCTCGCTGCCGAGCAGGTGCATCAGCTCGCTCTCGTCGAACGCCTCGATCGCGGTGCGGAGCCGGCCGAGGCCGTCGGCGTCGCCCTCGACGAGGTCGCACGACCCGACGACGACGGCCCGCTTGGCGTACATCACCTCGCCGACGGCGCCGCCGAGCTCGCGGCAGAACGCCGGGCTCTCGTCGCCCATCACGATGGGGACCGTGTCGAAGTCGGCGCCGAGGGCGGCCTGGAGGAACGGGAGCTGGACGTCGGCGCCCTCGGTGTGGTAGTGGCCCGTGTCGTCGAGGAAGATGTCGTCGTCCTCGTCGCAGAGCTCGTTGCGGAGGTGGTCGTTGACCGGCACGTCGCCGAGCGGCGTGTGGTACGCGTCGGTCTGGCAGATCGAGAGCCGGCCGAAGGCGCCGTGGTGGCTCGGCGAGACGAGGAGGACCGTGTCGAGGTCGAGCCCGCGGAGGAGCCCGTAGGCCGCGGCCGCGGCGTCGCCGCCGGAGACCCGGTTCGAGTCGGGGACGACGAGGCCGACGACGGCCTCGGCGGGGATGTCGGCGGGGGCGTCGGCGTCGGCGAGGAGCGCGTCCAGCTGCTTCCGGAGCGGGGCCGGCTGGGTGGGGTAGACCACGCGCGTGGCGAGGCTCATCGGGGGGATCGGCGTGTGGGAGGGGGGCGCGCCGGGCCGAGGGCCCAGCCGACGGCCTACGCGCGAGGCTCGCGCGGGATGCCGGGGCGGGGAAGGTCGGGTCAGGACGTGAGACACATCAAGTGGGAGCGCGCGTCGCCTCAGCGTTCCGCCCCCGGCGCCTGAACGGCGCGGGCGCGGCGGGACGCCGAATCCACCCAGGTCTCCCAAACACGGTGCCAGATCCCCCGGCCGCGAAGAGCGCGCGGCGTCGGACGGTGGGCAGGGGCGACTCGGCGAGTCGCCCCTACGGCGAACTTCGGCCGTCCACCGAGGCCGGCGCCCTCGTCTCAGTCCAGCGGCTTCAGGTTCGCGACGATCTGCTCGCGGCGCCCCTCCAGGAACGGCGGGAGCGCGACCTGCTCGCCCAGCGTCTCGGCGTCCTCGTCGACGGCGAAGCCCGGCCCGTCGGTCGCCAGCTCGAACAGGACGCCGCCGGGCTCCCGGAAGTAGAGGCTCCGGAAGTAGTACCGATCCACCGGCCCGCTGCTCGGCACGCCGAACCGGCGGAGGCGCTCGGCCCAGTCGTCGTACCGGTCGTCGGGGATCCGGAAGGCGACGTGGTGGATGGCGCCCGCGCCCTGCCGCGCCGGGCCCAGGTCGGGCTGGACGACGACGTGGAGCTCGGCGTGTGGCCCCCCGCCCTCCCCCATCGCGTAGACGTGGACCGTGTCGCCCTCACGGTCGGGCGAGGCGTACGTCCGGGCCTCCTCCATGCCGAGGACCGTGCGGAGAGCGAGGTCGGTGTGCTCCAGGCTCGGCACGCTCATCGTGATCGGGCCGAGCCCGCGGATCTGGTGCTCGGCCGGGACCGGGCTCCGGTCCCACGGCGTCGGCGGGTCGCCCGCGCCGCCGTCGGCGACGAGCGCGAGGCGCTGGCCCTCGGCGTCCTCGAAGCGGAGCGTCGCCCGATTGTCGACCTCGCGCGCCGGCTCGGCGGAGACGCCCGCCTTGGCGAGCCGGTCGGCCCAGTACGGGAGGCTGGCCTCGGCGACGCGGAGGCCCGTCCGCGTGACCGCCCGCGTGCCGCGCTGCTCGGGCGGGACGGGCCAGTCGAAGAACGTGAGGTCGTGGCCCGGCGTCCCGACGGCGTCGGAGTAGAACAGGTGGTAGGCCGAGACGTCGTCCTGGTTCACGCTCCGCTTGACGAGGCGCATCCCCATCGTCCCGGTGTAGAACCGGTAGTTGTCGCGGATGGCGGCCGAGACGGCCGTGAGGTGGTGGATGCCGTGCGGGGACATGGGCGGGCGGGCGGTTTCGTCCGGAAGCCCCGACGCGCCGTCGGGGTTCCTCCCCGGTCGCGACGGGACCGTCGCCGCGGCGGACCGATTCGCGCGGGGCGGCGTCGACCCGGGAGTCCCTCCCCCCGCCCCCGATGCCCGAGCCGCTCCACACCCTCCGCCTCCCCGTCCGCTGGTCCGACATGGACGCGTTGGGCCACGTCAACAACGCGGTCTACCAGACCTACTTCGAGCAGGCGCGGATCGAGCTGTTCCGGCGGTGGGCCCAGGGCTCGGGCCACGACTGGCCGGGCGCGCCGGAGGCCGGGCCGGTGCTGGTCGCCGTCGAGGCCCAGTTCAAGAAGCCCGTCGTGTACCCGGCCACGGTCGTCATCCGGGTGACGGCCGGCGAGCCGGGGCGGCGGTCGCTCCCGCTCGACTGCGAGCTGACGGTCGAGGGCGACGAGGGCACGGTCTACGCCACAGGCCGGACGGTCCTCGTGTGGGTCGACCGGGCGACGGGCCGCGCCGTCCCGCTCCCCGACCTCGTCCGCCAGCGGCTGGCGGGCGGCTGACCCCGCTTCGGCCCCGAGGCGGAGACGGTCAGGGGCCGAGCTCGGCGTCGAGCGCGTCGGCGCGCTGGCGGGTGGCCTCGATCTCCTGGCCCGTCGCGTCGAGCTCCTGGCGGAGCGAGTCGACCTCCTCGAAGCCCGCCTCGACGCGCGCCTGGTCGGCCTCGAGGACGGTGCGGAACGAGTCGATCTCGGCCTGGAGCGCCGCGAGCGAGTCGTCGAGCGTGGGGACGGCGGGCTCGGAAGCGGGCGCGTCCGGCTCCGCGCAGGCGGCGAGGGCGAGGGCGGCAACGAGGGCGAGACGGCGCACGGCGACGGAGGCGGAT
>CAXRFJ010000420.1:0-3447 GCA_964229475.1 Rubrivirga sp. | reverse complement strand
GGCTTCGCCGAGGCGGGCGGGGCCGACGTGTCCGCGGACACATCCTTGCCGGCCATGTAGCGCGCCAGGTCCCGGCGGACCCGGTCACAGTCGACGCGGTCGCCGGGGCACGCCTTCTTCGCGCCGGCCTCCTTGTGGCCGATGACGTTTTCGATCGGGACGTCGTAGCGCTCGACGAGCCCGGCCGCCAGCTCGTGCCAGGCCGCGCGCTGGGCCTCGGTCCACGGCTCGCCCGCCACGCCGTGATAGTCGTCGCCGTGGTGGCCGGAGAAGCAGACGCCGACGGCGTCGCGGTTGTGGCCGCCGTCCTTGCAGTGGGCGCCGACGTCGTCGACGGCCCGGCCGGTCTCGACCGTCCCGTCCTTCCGGACGACGAAGTGGTAGCCGATCCTGGCGAACCCGCGCTGGCGGTGGGCGCGGTCGATGTCCGCGGCGGACGGGTCGCCGGGCCAGGCGGCGGTGTGGAAGACGACGTGGGTCGTCCGGGGTCGACGTGCCAAGGCGGTCTCCGGGGGGAGACTCAGCCTACGGGTTTAAGTCGTTGTGTCGCAACGGCCGGAAACGGACGGCCGGAAACGGAGGGTCTTTTACCGGAGCCCCCTGTCCACGACCACGTACCCGGAGCCGAGGGCGACGACGAAGCAGGTCAGCAGGAGCAGGAGCGCCCCGCCCTCGGGCGCCCCGTCCGCCTGAGAGAGGTCGTAGAGCACGTTGAAGAACTGACCGGCCGCGACGCCAAAGACGGCCCCTGCGAGCACGGCCTCTCGCCTCCGCTTCGCGCCGGGGAGGCGGACCGACCGGAGGCCGGTCTCCACGTGGGTCCTGCTCACGGTCTCGGTCGCGGCGTCGTTCATAGCGGACAACGTACGCCGGTCGAGCTCGGACTGGAACCACTCGACGTGATCCCGCCTGGCAGACCTGGCCTCTGGTGAGGCTAGCCGACCTCCGATCTCCCCCCACGAGTCGGGGGGCTCGATCTTGCCTCGTGTGGGGAGTTGCGCGCTCACCTCGGGCGCCCCACGCCGCGATTCCGGTGCATGGCGAACTCGAACGGGACGACGCGGCGGCCGGGCTCGGACCCTTCCTCACCCACGGGCCTCCGGTCGTACTTCTCGATCGTCGCCGCTCCCAGGGTGCGATCAAGTCCGACGAGGCGGACGTCGAACCCTAGCAGGTGTGCGTACTCGACCTCCCCAGAGAGGTGGTACGCATCGAGGACCGGCCGGAGCGCCGGCAGCATCCGGCTCACGAGGTCGACCCGTTCCCAGCTCAGTCCGTACTCCTCGCGGTACGCTACAAAACCTTGCCCCGCGCGGTCGCGATAAGGGTCCCCCGAGAGAAACGCGAGCTCGCCGCCTCGGAACAGGACGACCACGCCGACCTTGTCGAGAGCCTCGAAGGCGTCGGCCGCCGCGAGGAACTCGGCCTCGCTAGGCTCCCTGGATTCGATTTCTTCGGCCATCGGGGCTACGGGTGAGGATGGCCCTCGATAGGATCTCGGCCTCGGTCATCGGCCGGCGGGGGCGGGCGTCTCCGCGGACACGTCAGTTCGCTAGGGCGGACTGGGCGTCGTCCACCGCAGCCAGCAGTGCGGCGATCTCTGCCGGGTCCGGGACGAAGTCCTTGTTGGCCGTGGATCTGCCCGAGTCGAGCCGGAACGTGACGGGGGACGCCGCGTCGCGGACCATCTCGAGCTGGGCTCGTGTGAGCCTGGCAACGACGGTTTCGTAGTGCGCGCACCCGTACCGGCTGCACGAAACGTCCGTGCCGATCACGTCCGCCTCGACCACGGTCGGGGTCGAGGCGCCAGGGGCCAGGAACCGGAGGGCGTCCCATCTCATCCAGTCTGGCGAGTTCGTGACCGCGTAAAGCTGGTAGGCCGCGCCGCCGGGGAGGACGCCCAGGGAGTCGAGCTGGGCCGCGGCCTCCGCGCTCTTGGGGATGAGTGCGCGAAAGGCCGGGTTGATCGACCCCCCGGCCAGCACGAGCGGCCGGGCGTAGTCCATCGTGTGGACCGTGACGATCGTCTCAAGCGGGTCGTCCAGCCCCTCTGTAGTGGCCGTCCCGGTGGAGCCGAGTCCTGTGGAGGCGCAGCCGGTCAAGACGAGGAGGAGTGCGAGCGTTGCGAGGCGCATGGTTTGGTCGTGAGCCGGAATCCGTCCGGGGCGGGGTGGGGTCGGACGCGCCGGATGCGCGCGGCAAGGGGTTGTGTGGGAACGGGTTGCCGGCTAGTGCGCGAGCACCACCGGCGGGGGTGTGACAGGATTAGGTGTCAGGGGTGCGGCGCGATTGTCCACAGCCTCATGCTCGACATCCCTGACCACGACGGCCGCCGGCTCACGCCGGAGCAGCGCCGCGAGCTTGACCAGCTCCTCTCCGACGCCGACTTCGTGTGGGGCGGGAGCGACCGGCGCCGGTTCGTCCGGGCGCTCATCTGCTTCAACGCCGGCGACGCGGCCGGCTTCTGGCGCGAGTTCCGGGCCGGCGCGTACGAGGCCCAGTCGGAGCGGGGGATGGGCGAGGCCGAGTTCATGCGGCGGACGATGCCGGGACGGCGCTTCCTGTCCGGGCTCCGCCCGCCGGAGAACTAGCGGCGCCGTCGGCGGTGGCCGCCTCGGGCACGACGTCGAGGTGGCCGGGCTCGCCGACCTGGACGAACCGGCCGGAGTTGACGTCCCACCCGACGGCCGGCCCGTTGTTCGAACGGAGGACGAAGAGGATCGCCGGGCGCGCGGGCGCCCTCGGGCCGGGCGGGTTGAGCGGGTCCTCGGTCGCCTGGTCGCGCTTCGGGGTGACCACAGGAAGCGAATCCTGATCTGGCGGAGAAGACCCAGCCGCTTCGGAAGGAATCTTGCCAGGCATCAAATCTGCCAGGGTCACGCCTAGCGCAGCCGCCACGTCGCCAAACCGTGTCATCGGGGGCGCCGTTGCCCCTGTCTCGTAGTTCTGGATCGTCTTGTATGACAATCCGAGCAGTTCCGCGAGGTCTTCGCGGCTGAGTCCGGCGGCCTCGCGGGCCGCTCGGATTCGCTCATGTGTGGGGCCGGAGAGGACGGGTGGCAAGAATCGAGGACAGAAAGTTGGGCGTCACCCTTGACTGGTAGAAACATTGTTGCTACCCTGGGTCACCGTCCGGTTTCGGACGGCCACCCAGACGCTACGAACCGCCCCGCCACATGGCAACCCCGACCCCGACGGGAAACCCGCCCGCGACCCCCGCGGACCTCCGCGCCAAGAAGGCCCGGCTCGACGTCACGTACGACGACATCGAGCGGGCCCTCGCCGGCCTCGGATTCCCCTACACCGTCGACCGGATCCGGAAGGTCATGAAGGAGCGGGAGACGAGCGCGCCCCTGTGCGATGCGGTCGAGCGCGCCCTCGACGTCCTCGAGGACGAGCTCGACCTCGCGCCGGCCGACCCCACCACATAAACGAGCGGCGAGCTGG
>CAXRFJ010000419.1:0-2131 GCA_964229475.1 Rubrivirga sp. | reverse complement strand
TCTGCGTGGGGTCGGGCGGGCCGTCGGCCATCTGGAAGTAGGCGAGGCCGTTGAGGTGCCGCGCCTCGCGGACGGCGCGGACCTGGTCGCGCACGACCTCGACGGCCGGCGACGCCTCGGCCGCGTCCGCCCGCGCGCCGGCGGCCCGGGCCGCCGGGCCGGCGGAGGGCTCGGGCGTCTCGATCCGCTCGAGGTCGCGGTTGACGCGGCGGCGCTCGCGGACGAAGCTCCGCTGCGCGCGGCCGAGGTCGGCCTGGAGGATCGTGCTCAGCCGGGCCAGCATCCCGACGTGGGTCGAGCCGGCGCGCGGGGCCACGTCGAACACGCCGCCCGTGTCGCTGGCGATGACGCACGAGCACCGCTCGTCGAGGAGCGCCGTGAGCCCGGCGTTGTCGAACACGCCGCCGTCGGTGAGCCCGAGCCGCCCGACGTGCGCGTCGTCGTAGATCCCGCCGACCATGAACGGCGAGAACACGGGCGGGAAGCACGCCGAGGCGCCGACGGCCTCGCCGACCGTGAGCCGCTCGAGGTCGGCCTCGACGCCGGGCGCCACGACGGCCGCGCCCCGGAGCGCGTAGACGCCGAGGACGAGGTCCATCACGTCGTCCTCGTTGGCGTCGGTGACGGCCGCGCCGAGCGCGTCGTCGAGGTCGTGGAGCGCGGCGCGGAAGGCCCGCCGCGTCTCGGTGTCGGTGGCGTACGGCCCGCCGACGGGCTCCGGGCCCGCCCGCCCGACACGGGCGTACCACGCGGGGAGCTTGGCGTCGCGGAGCCGCCCGAGCGCGACCGTGACGAGCGACGTGGCGCCGGGCAGCGCGACCACGCGGTCCCAGCGGGCCTCGTCGCCCTCGACGTGGCCGAGGTCGAGGCGGCCGGTCCGCTCGGCCTCGCGCGCGGCGTCCTCCACACGGGCGACCCACACGGCGAGGGCGGCCTCGTCGGCCGACGCCTCGACGCCCGGCCGGGCGAGCGCGGCCTCGACGCTCCCGGCGCGCGCCAGCGCCTCGCGGAGCCGCTTGAGCCGGAGGAGGTCGGCGGCCTCGCTCGGCCGGACGTGGCCGAGGTACCAGTCGCCCACCTCGGACCCCGAGAACCAGAACCGGGCGCCCGCATTCATCGACGTCGCGTTGACCACAAGCCGGGTGACGGCGCAGCCCGCGGGGTCGAGGGCCTGCGCCCGGTTGTATGCCTCGATCCCGCCCGGCAGCTCGCCGACCCGCCCCTCGGCCTCGCCGCCGAGGGCGAACGCGCCCGGGACCGGCCGGATCTGGGAGAGCGGGAACGCGCCGGGCCGGCCGGGCTCGTGCCCCGTCGGCGCGAGCCCCCGGCGCGCGCGGAGGCGGTCCACGACGCCGCGGTAGAGGTGGCGCTCGTAGAGCCGGGCCATCCGGTTGCCGAGGCTGAACGGCGTGACGGCCGTCCGGAGCATCGCCGCGGGGTTGAGGAACAGGCGGTTCCGGAGGTTCGCGCGGACGCCGTCGCGGAGCGCCGCCTCCATCGCGTCGACGATCTCGAGGTAGTCCGCCCGGGTGAGCCGCGCGGTGCCCGGCCGCAGCCACCGCTCGCGGAGGAGGAGGACGTAGAGGGCGCCGATGATCGACCCGCCGGAGACCGTCGAGAGCACCTCGACGCGGCGGAGCACGTCCAGCTCGGCCAGCCGCCGGAACACGCCGAGGTGGAAGAGCGAGGCCCGGAAGCCCCCCCCGGCCAGGGCCAGTCCGACCTTGACCGGCTCGCCCGGCCGGAGGAGAGGCGGCGCGTGGCGGGCGGGCGCGTCGGCGTCGCCCGTGCCGGGCAGGACGGGGTCCGGCTGGGGCGGGAGCATGTCCTCGTTCATGTCGCAGCGATGCAGGTCCGGCGTGCAACGTAGGGATCGGGCCGCGATGTGCGAGTCGGGCGATGGCAGGAGTCTGCGGGCCGGGTCGGGCGCGCCGTCGCCCCGGCCCGCCTCGGCGTCCGCGCGGGGGCGCTCGAGGTGGGCGGTGTGATTTTTTTAGCAGCCGGTGTAACCCTCGGGCCGCCGCGCCCGTCGGGCGGGCGACCCCTCCCGCACGCCTCTCGCTCCCGTGGCCCCTCTCCGCCGGCTCCTCCTCGCCGCCCTCCTCACGCCCGGCCTGGCCGCCGCCCAGGC
>CAXRFJ010000418.1:0-3132 GCA_964229475.1 Rubrivirga sp. | reverse complement strand
GCCTTCCGCTACGAGAGCGTCGACGGCGCGCGGACGACCGTGTTCGCCTACGACTACATCCTGCTCGACCGCGTCCGGACGGCGTTCGACCTGCCCGACGGGACCTACGCCGCGCTCAGCGAGCCCACGCCGGTCGACTCCCGCGTGGTCGACGGCTCGTTCGTGGTGACGTGGCGCCAGCGGGCCATGATCTTCTCGGCCGTCACGTCGAGCGAGAGCGTGGCCGAGCAGATCCGGCAGGCCGTCTCGAGCTGAGGAGGATCGGCGGATCCGGGCGGCCCCGGGGGGTCCCCCGCGCGCGGGGTGGGTATCATGCGGGCCAGGTAAGCGCTTACGCCCATGAGCTACGCCGGCTCCCGCCCCGCCCTCCCGCACCCGTTCGCCGCGCTCCCGGACGACCGGTTCACCCTCCTGGGCGACGCCGTCTCGGCCGAGGTGGTCGGCTCGACGGTCGTGATCGACTGCGGCGGGCCCCGGCTGGCCGTCTCGTTCCTGGCCGCCGACGTCGCCCGCGTCCGCCTCGCGCCCACCGGCGACTTCACCGAGGCGGGCCACGGCGCCGACGCCGACGACGCGCCGTTCTCGTACGCCCTCGACCCCGAGCGGGCGTGGGACGGCCTCGCGCCGACGCTCGTCGACGACGGCGGCGCGTGGTCGGTGGCGACCGGGGCGATGACGCTGAGGGTCCGCAAGAGCCCGTGCCGGCTCTCCTTCGAGACGCCCGACGGGCGGCCGTTCCTCCAGGACACCGCCGGGGCCGGCTGGGCCGAGGTCGACGGGCGCACGGCCACGCGGTGCTGGAAGGCCCACGCCCCCGAGACGCGGTTCTTCGGGCTGGGCGACAAGACGTTCGAGCTCGACCGCGCCGGCCGCCAGCTCACGTTCTGGAACGCCGACACCTACGCCTACGCCCCCGAGCAGGACCCGATCTACAAGTCCATCCCGTTCACGCTCGTCCTCGCCCCCGATGGCGACGGCTGGACCGGCGCCGGGCTCTACCTCGACAACACCTTCCGCTCCGAGATGGACCTCGGGGCGGGCGCCTCGGGCGACTGGTGGGTCGGGTCGGCCGACGGCGAGCTCCGCTACTTCGTGTTCGCGCCCGCGCCCGAGGCGCCGGCCGGGCTCAAGCACCCGCTCCGCCGCTACTGCGACCTCACGGGCCACAAGCCGATGCCGGCGAAGTGGTCGCTGGGCTACCACCAGAGCCGCTGGAACTACCAGGACGCCGGCTACGCGCGGTGGATCGCCCACGAGTTCCGCCGCCGCGGGCTCCCGCTCGACTGCATCCACCTCGACATCGCCTACATGGACGGGTTCCGCGTGTTCACGTGGGACCCCGAGGCGTTCCCGGACCCGAAGGCGCTCCACGACGACCTCGCCGAGCTCGGCGTCCGGTCCGTCGTGATCGTGGACCCCGGCGTGAAGGTGGACCCCGACTACTTCGCCTACCAGGAGGGCACGAGCCGCCGCCTGTTCTGCGAGAACCCCGACGGCACGGACTTTACCGACACCGTCTGGCCCGGCGACGTCCACTGGCCGGACTTCTCGAAGCGCGAGGCGCGGCGCTGGTGGGGCCGCACGCACGAGCGCTACCTCGACGCGGGGGTCACGGGCTTCTGGAACGACATGAACGAGCCGGCCATCCTCGGCGGGCGCGACGTCCCGGACGAGGTCCGGTTCGCGTACGAGGACCGGGGGACCGGCCCGACCGACCACCGCGAGGCCCACAACGTCTACGGCCTCCTCATGGCGCGCTCGACGCGCGAGGGCCTGCTCGACGTGCGCCCCGACGAGCGGCCGTTCCTCCTCACGCGCGCGTGCTTCGCCGGCAGCCAGCGCTACGCCGCCGCGTGGACCGGCGACAACGTGTCGAGCTGGGAGCACCTGCTCCTCTCGCTCCGCATCTGCCAGAGCCTCTCGCTGAGCGGCCTCGCCTTCTGCGGCCCCGACATCGGCGGGTTCGCGGGGCGGCCGTCGCCCGAGTTGTACGCGCGGTGGATGCAGGCCGGCGTGCTGTACCCGTTCATGCGGACGCACTACTCCCACGAGGAGATCGACCAGCAGGAGCCGTGGAGCTTCGGCGAGGAGGTCGAGGCCATCGCGAAGCGCTACCTCGAGCTCCGCTACCGGCTCCTCCCGACGCTCTACTCGGCCTTCGAGGCCTGCACGCGGACGGCCGAGCCGCCCCTCAAGGCGCTCGCCCTCGAGCACCCGACCGACCCCGAAACGCACCGCGGCTGCGACGACCAGATGTACCTCGGGCCGCACCTCATGGCCTGCCCGGTCGTCGCCGACGGCGCCCGCCAGCGGGACGTCTACTTCCCCGACGCCGCCGGCGGCGGGGTCGACGTCGGGACGGGCGAGCCCGTCGCGGCCGGCCAGCGGCTGGCCGTCGAGGCCCCGCTCGACACGCTCCCGCTCTTCGGCCGGGCCGGCGGCGTCGTCGCGCTCGACCCGCCGACGCTCTCGACGGCCCTCGCCGAACCCGGCACGCTCACGCTCTGGACGTTCCCCGGCACCGGCGCGTCCTCCTTCTACTTCGACGACGGGATCAGCTTCGCCTACCGCGACGGCCAGTACACCCGCCTCCACGTCGACCTCGACGCCGACTCCGAGGCGGGCCTGACCGCCACGGTCCGGCGCGAGGGCCCGCACGGCGTCCCGCACCACCGCCTCGAGTGGCGGATCCCGCTCGCCGGCCTCGGCGACGCCCGCGCCGTCCTCGTCGACGGCGCGGAGGTCCCGCTCCTCGACGCCCTGGGCCACGCCGAGACCGCCGCGGCCGAGGACGGCGCGTGGCTCGTCGTCCGGACCCGCACCGACGTCGAGCGCGTCGAGGTCCGCTAAGCCTCTCCCTTCTGCATGTCGTCCCCCCCGATCGACGCGCCGGCCGAGGTGGCCGGCGCCCTGACCCTGGCCACCCACGCCGGCGAGCTCCGCCTCGACGCCCTCGCCGACGAGGTCGTCCGCGTGCGGCTGATCCGCGACGGCGAGGCGCCGCGCGAGCGGCCTTCGTACGCCCCCGACCCCGACGCGCGGTGGGACGGCCCGTCGCACTGGCGCGTCCGCGACTCCGACTACGTGGTCGAGGTCGAGACCGCCGCGCTCCGGATCCGCGTGACGGTCGAG
>CAXRFJ010000417.1:0-3753 GCA_964229475.1 Rubrivirga sp. | reverse complement strand
CGCCCGCGACGCCGCCGAGCAGGCCCGCCGGCAGGCCGAGGCCGACCGCGACCGGGCGCGCGACGCGCGCGACCGGGCCCGCGACGCCGTCACCCGCGCCGAGGCCGCCGCGCAGGCCCAGCAGGCCCAGGCCGCCCGCCTCGACGCCCGCGCGGAGGAGATCGCCCGGCAGATCGCGGACCTCCCGGAGATCGAGGCCCTGGAGGACGCCGTCGCCGCCCGCCAGCTGGAGGCGTCCGACGCCGAGGCCCGGCAGGCGAAGGCCGACGCCGCGCTCGACGACGCGCAGGCCGCCCGCCAGGCCGCCGAGGCCGCGTGGAGCGACGCCCGCCTCGCCCACGCCCGCGCGCAGTCGGCCGCGCAGGCCGCGCGCGACGCCCGCGCCCGCGCCGCGCAGACCCGCGCCGACATCGCGCGCCGGCAGGCCGCCCGCGACACCGAGGCCGAGCGGGTCCGCGCCGAGGTCGCCGAGGCGGCGGGCTCCGCCGAGACGGTCACGGCCCAGCTCGACGCCGAGCGCCGCAAGACGGACAGCCTCCAGCAGCGGGCCTCCGACGCCGAGACGGCCGTCCTTGAGGGCCGCGCCCGCATCGCCGACGCCGAGCGCGCGCTCCGCGAGATCCGCGGGGCGCGGGAGGCCGCCGCCACGGCCCGCGCCGACGCCGAGCGCCGGCTGGCCGAGGTCGCCACCCGCCAGGAGACGACGCTCGAGCGGCTCGACGAGGAGCACGGGGCCGACCTCGACGAGGCCAGCGCCGAGCTCGACCGGCTCCAGTCGGAGGGGGCGTTCGGCCCCGAGACGGCCCGCGCCGAGGTCCCGGACCTCCGCCAGAAGATCCGCGCACTCGGCGCCGTCAACGCGCTCGCCCTCGAGAGCTACGAGACCGAGAAGGAGCGCCTGACCTTCCTCGAGGAGCAGCGCGCCGACCTCGCCTCGGCCGAGGCCTCGCTCCTCGAGACGATCCGCGAGATCAACGAGACGGCCCGGCGGCGCTTCGACGAGACGTTCACCCAGGTCCGCGCGGCGTTCCAGAAGCTGTTCGCCGACCTCTTCGGCGGCGACGCCTCGGCCGACGTGATGCTCGACGGCGACGACCCGCTCGAGGCGCCGGTCACCATCACGGCGCGGCCGAAGGGCAAGCGGCCGGTCTCGCTCACCCAGCTCTCGGGCGGCGAGAAGACGCTGACGGCCACGGCGCTCCTCTTCGCGATCTACCTCGTCAAGCCCTCGCCCTTCTGCATCCTCGACGAGGTCGACGCCCCGCTCGACGACGCCAACGTGGGCCGGTTCATGCGCCTCATCCGCTCGTTCGCGGACTCGACGCAGTTCATCCTCGTCACCCACAACAAGCTGACGATGGAGGCCGCCGACCGGATGTACGGCGTGACGATGCCGACGCCGGGCATCAGCCGGCTCGTGGGCGTCCGGTTCGACGAGGCCGAGGGCGCCGCCGTCGAGGCCGAGCCGGCGTAGGGCCCGGGGGCGAGCCCCCCTCTTCGGAAGGGGACTTAGAGCGACCGCGACGCCCCGCTCCGCCTCGGCTGCGAGGCGGATCGGGCCGGCGGCCGGGAACGGCCCGGCGGGGCTCCGGCGTAGCTTGGCCGTCTCCCCCCGACCCCATGCCCGACGCGCTCGACTCGGCCGCCGAGGCCCTCTCCCGCCGGCTCCTCGCCACGGCCCCCGCCGACCGGCCCCGCACGGCGCTGGACGTGGACGGCCTGCCGGCGCCGGTCGCCCGCCTCCTCCACGCCCGGCTGGCGCTCGCCGTCGACGACGCGGCCCCGCGCGCCTCGGACTGGGTCGGCGGCGCCGACGTCGAGGCCGCGGCCGGGGCGTGGCGCGAGGCCGCGGCGCGCGCCGTCCGCTTCCCCGCCGCCGCCTGGGCCGACGCCGTCCGCCAGGCGGTCCGGCTCGCCCTCGCCCACCTCGTCCGCCCCGCCGCCACGCTCGCCGACGCCGCCTTCGAGGGCGAGGCGGGCGCGCTGCCGGTCGCGGTCGCGCTCGACCGCACCCGGGCGTTCGGCCCGTACCCCTACCTCCCGCAGATCGCCGCGCGCTACGCCGAGCGGAAGGGCGTCGAGGCGCTCGGCCGGGACGAGTTCGCCGGACTCCTCCAGCGGATCGACCGCCGGATGGTCTCGACGTTCGGCCCGTCCGACTGGATGACGCTGCTCGGGCCGCTGTTCTCGCTCGTCGGGCCCGTCGGGTCGCCGCCGGGGTCGGTCCCGACCGGCCTCCTCCGCCCGCTCTTCGCGGCTCGCGGTGCCGACGCCCTCGCCGGCACGCTCGACGGCCTCGACGCGGTCACGGCCGACGAGCTCCGCCAGCGGCTCGGCGCCGTCCTCGCGCCGGACTCGGACGCCCCCTCGCCGGCCTCCACGGCACCGGAGCGCGCCTCGCCACCGCTCGCCCTCGACGCCCCAGATGCGCACCCGGCGACCCGAGAGCTCACCCCTGCGGACGAGCCGGACGCGGCGCCCGACGCCGACACGTCGGCCCCGGAGCCCCCCACCCCTCCCGCCGACGCCCCGAGCGCCCCGCCGGTCGCCGACGATCTCCGCCCGCCGACCATCGGCTCGAAGTACCACGCGCCGGAGTACGACGAGGTCGACGAGTCCGCGGTCCTCGGCCCCGCGCGACCGACGGCCGCGGCGGACGACGCCCCCGAGCCCGAGACGGTGCCCTCCGACGGCATGGACGAGGTCCGCGACGCCGTCGCGCCTCCCCCCCCCGACCCGCCGGCACCCGAGGTCCCGGTGCTGGACCTCCCCGCCGAGGCGCCCGCGCCCGCCGGCCCGCCGGTCCCCGCCGACGCGCCCGCGGCCCCGACGCCCGCCGAGGCCCACGAGGACGAGGAGGAGCCGCTCTGGCAGCGGATCGCCCGGACCCAGGCCTCCGCCGACGTCGCTCCCCCCGAGGCCGCGCCGGCCGAGCCCTCGCCTCCCCAGGCCCCGCCCGCCGGGGACGCCGACGACGACGAGCCGCTCTGGAAACGGTTCGCCGCCTCCGAGCTCGCCCAGAAGCTCCCGACGCCACCCCGCGACCTCCCGCCCGACGACCTCGGGGACGGACCCGCCAGCCCGACGCTCGACGCGCTCGAAGCCCGCGTCCTCGGCCGCGGCGCCCGCGACCGCCGCGACTGGTTCGTCGAGGAGCTGTTCGACGGCTCCCCCGGCGCCTACCACCGCACGCTCGACCGGCTCGACCGGGCCGCCAGCTACTCGGAGGCGACGCACATCGTCTCGGCCGACATCTTCCGCGCCCACCACGTCAACCCGTGGACCGACAGCGCGGTCGCCTTTATCGACGCGCTGCAGAGCCAGTTCGAGGCGCGCCGGTAGCCCGGCTCACGCCGCCTCGGCGCGCTGGCGGACCGCCGCGGCGAGCGCGTCGGGCTCGACCACGGCGCCGGCCGGGAGCACGCCGTCGCGGACGAGGACGTGCAAACCCGTGCGCGTGAACGGGGTCGGCACGGCGAGCACGGCGCGGCCGGCGGCGACGGCCGCGCGCGCGCCGGTCGGCGAGTCCTCGACGGCGAGCGACCGGGCCGGATCGGCGCCGAGCTGGTCGAGCGCGAGGTCGTAGCCGCACGGGTCGGGCTTGTGTGCCTCCACGTCGTCGGACGTCACGACGGCGTCGAACGCGCCGCCGAGGCCGAGGGCGTCGAGGACCGGGCGCGCGTTGGCCCGGTCGGTCGTGGTCACGACGGCGACGGCGCGCGCCAGGCGGCGCGCCTCCTCCACGACGGCCAG
>CAXRFJ010000416.1:0-14191 GCA_964229475.1 Rubrivirga sp. | reverse complement strand
GTCCGCCAGCGGCGGCCGGGCCGCGACGCCGTGGCCGCGGCGGTCGAGGAGGCGCTGATGTCGGCCGGCGTCATCATCCTCATCACGGCGGCCGGCGGGGCGTTCGGGGCGATGCTCCGCGAGGCCGGCGTCGGCGAGGTGCTGGCGGCCCTCGCGGGCGGCGGGGCCGGCGGCTTCGCGCTCCTGCTCCTCGCCTTCGGCACGGCCAGCCTGCTCAAGATCGCGCAGGGCTCCTCGACGGTCGCCATGATCACGACGGTCGGGCTCGTCGGCGCGGCCGTGGCCGGCGCCGACCTCCCGTTCCACGCCGTCTACCTCGCGACGGCCATCGCGTCGGGCTCACTCGTCGGCTCGTGGATGAACGACTCGGGCTTCTGGATCTTCGCCAAGATGGGCGGGCTGAGCGAGGTCGAGACGCTCCGGACGTGGACGCCGCTGCTCGCCGTCGTCGGGCTCGTGGCGTTCGCCATGACGCTCGCGCTCGCGCTCGCGGTGCCGCTGGTCTGAGGCCCGGGCGGGGGCGCCGGGGCGTGCGGGACGGCCTGAACGCGCGCGCCGGCCGGAACGGCGCGGGGCGGTCGGCCCGTTCGCGCGGTCCGCCCACCCCGCCCCGCCATGGCCGAGAAGACGGTCGACGGCTGGCTCGACCAGACCCCCATCGACCCGTCCGACATCCCGGACGACTACGCCGACGACTACACCGACCCCGAGCTCCGCTGGCGGCTCAAGGAGGCCATCCAGGCGTCGGGCAAGGGCGGCGGCGAGGGCGAGTGGTCGGCCCGGAAGGCGCAGCTCCTCACGCAGGAGTACGAACGGCGCGGCGGCGGCTACACGGGCGGCAAGTCCGACGCGCAGAAGAGCCTCGAGCGGTGGACCGAGCAGGACTGGCAGACGGCCGACGGCTCGGCCGACGCGGCCTCCGGCGACCACGTGGACCGCTACCTCCCGCGCGACGCGTGGGCCCTCCTCACCGAGGACGCGCGGCAGGAGGCCGAGCAGACCAAGGAGGACGCCGACGCCGACGGCCGCCAGGTCGCCGACTGGCCCGAGCCCGTCCGCCGCGTCATGACGGAGCTCGGGTACGCCGACGGCGACGCGGGGCTCACGAAGGAGATGCTGACCGACCGCGCCCGGGAGCTCGACGTCGAGGGCCGCTCCGGGATGACGAAGAACGAGCTGAAGGCGGCCATCCTCGACGCGTACCGGGCCGAGCACGGCGAGCCGACCAAGGACGAGCTGAAAAAGCGGGCCCGCGCGCTCGACATCGACGGGCGGAGCGACATGACCAAGAGCGAGCTCCGGGACGCCCTCGACGACGCCACGGACTGACCGGCCCCGCCGGACGGCGGCGTCCCGTCCGCCTCGGTGCCGGGGTGGGCGGAGCCGGCGTACCCTCCGCCATGCCCGACCGCCCCGCCGTCCTCGTCCACGCCGACTGGAGCACGGCCGCGCGCAAGCGCACGATGGCGCTCGCCCGGTGGGACGGCGGCGTCTACCGCGCCGAGGCGCCCGAGCCCGTCGGCGACCTCGGCACGTTCTGGGACCGCGTCCGCGCGTGGGCAGGTGGCGGCGGCGCGCTCGTCGGGTTCGACTTCCCGATCGGCCTCCCGGCCGCGTACGCCCGTGCCGCGGGCGTCGACGACTTCCGCGCCGTCCTCCCGGAGCTCGGCCGCGGCGCGTGGGCCGCGGTCTACGATCTCGCGACGGCGCCCGGCGAGATCTCTGCCCGGCGCCCCTTCTACCCGGGCGGGACCGGCGCCGGCGCGAAGCGGGCCGACCTGGCGAGCGCGCTCGGCGTTGCCTCGTTCGACGCGCTCCTCCGTCGCTGCGAGCGGCCGACGGCGACACGCGGGGCGGCCTCGCCCCTGTTCTGGACGGTCGGCGGGCAGCAGGTGGGGCGGGCGGCCATCACCGGCTGGCGGGACCTCCTGGCGCCGGCGCTCCGCCGCGACCCCGGCGCGCTCGCGCTGTGGCCCTTCGACGGCGAGCTGGCGGATCTCCTCGACGGCGACGCGCCGGTCGTCGCCGAGACGTACCCGGCCGAGGCCGGGCTCCACCTCGGGCTGCCGGCGCCCGGTCGCGGCTGGAGCAAGCGTCGGCAGGACGGGCGCCGCGCCCAGTCGGCGGCGCTCTTCGCGTGGGCCGCGCGCCGCCGCGTCGTGCTGGCGGACGCCCTCGCCGCCCAGATCGCCGACGGGTTCGGCGCGGCGTCGATCGGCGAGGACGCCTTCGACGCGGCCGTGGGCCTGTTCGGGATGGTCGAGGTCGTGCTCGGCCACCGCCCGCCGGGCGCCCCGGACGACGCCGGCGTCCGCGACGTCGAGGGCTGGATCCTCGGGCAGGCGCCGCGCTGAGTCCGCCCGCCTCGGCGCCGAGGCGGAGGGCGCGTCAGCTCCGGAGCAGCCAGGCCGTCTCGCGGGCCGGGACGTCGCGGAGGTCGCGCTCGCGGACGTCGAGGCGCTCGAACGCGTAGGCGTCGCCGTAGCACCGCTCGATCTCGACCTCGTCGACCGCGAACGGCGGCCCGTCGGCCTGGGCCGGGTCGTACTCGAAGCAGAGCACCAGCTGGGGCGCGGCGTCGGTGACGGACGCGACGTGGGCGGCGTAGCGGGCGCGCATCTCGGGCGGGAGGGCGACGAGCGCGGCCCGGTCGTACACGGCGGCGACGTCCCCCAGCCGCTCGGGCGTCACGTCGAACACGTCGCCCACGAACACGACGAGGTCGCCGGCCTCGAACCGCCGGAGCGGGCCGTCGTCGGTGATGTCCGGCTCGCGGCCGAGCTCGGCGAACAGCTCGCGGACGGCCCCCTCGTTGAGCTCGGCGCCGACGACCGGGTGCCCCCGCTCCAGCCACCAGCCCACGTCGCGCGTCTTGCCGGTGAGCGGGACGAACACGCGGTCGCCCGCGTCGAGCCCGAGGCGGCCGGCGTGCGCGACCAGCAGGTCGTTCGGGGCGCCCTCGTGGAAGCCGGTCCGGCCGGTGGCCCAGCGGTCGTGCCAGAAGTCGTGCGTCATCGTCGGGAGGGGGGGACGGCCGGCGTACGCACGGGCGCCCGCCTCGCTCCCGGCCCGCGCGGCCGTGCCCGCCTCGGCGCCGAGGCGGCAGGGGCTAGAGCGCCCGGCCGATGGCCTCGCCCATCCGGAGCGGGTGGCCGGCCACGACGTCGCCGTCGAGCGCCACGCGGCCGGGCTCGAACGCGAGCACGACGCTGCTGCCGAGCAGGAACCGCCCCATCTCCTCGCCCTTCGCGAACGGCCGGTCGTGCGTGTGCGCCGCGCGCTCGCGGTACGGCGACGCCGGCCCGTCCCAGACCGTCTCGATGCTCGCCACGATGAGCGCGCCCACCATCACCGCCAGCACCTTCCCGTGGTCCGTCTCGAAGAGGCACGCCAGCCGCTCGTTGACGGCGAACAGCCCCTCGATCTCCGCCTCGGTCGCCGCGTTGACCGAGAACAGCTGGCCGGGGATCGCCTCGGTCCGCACCAGCCGGCCCGCGAGCGGGACGTGGACGCGGTGGTAGTCCTTCGGCGAGAGGTAGACGGTGCAGAACGGGCCGCCCTCGAAGGCCGGGTCGGCGCAGCTCCCGGCGAGGGCCTCGAGGGAGTAGCGGATCCCCTTGGCCTGGATCAGGTGGCCGTCGGCGACCGTCCCGGCCTGGCTCACGACGCCGTCGGCGGGGGAGGCCACGGCGTCGCCGGGCGCGATGGGGCGGGCGCCCTCGACGAGGGAGCGGGTAAAAAAGTCGTTGAACGACCGGTAGCTCGCCAGCTCGCCCCGTTCGGCCTCGCTCATGTCCACGCCGTAGACCTGCGCGAAGAGGCGGACGAGCGGGTCGCGGAGCCCCGGCCGCTCGGACGCCGCCAGCCGGCCGGCGGCGCGCGAGAGGAGGTGCTGGGGGAGGAGGCGCTGGAGGGCGACGAACGGGCTCATGGGAGGCGTACCGCCGGCCCCGCCCGCGGTTCGCCGCGCCCCGTGCGGATCGCGCCGAGATCCCGAACAGCGGCCCCCCTCGCGGGTACGTCTCGGGCACCCCCCCCCGGCCGCATGACGCTCGACGAGATCCTCCCCCCTCCCTTCCCCGGCTTCGCCGATGAGGGCCTCGACCTTCTCGCCGCCCTCCGCGACCACAACGAGCGCGACTGGTTCAAGGCCCGGAAGGCGACCTACGACGATCACCTCAAGGCGCCGCTCGACCTCCTCGTCACCGACGTCGCGCGGGCGATGGCCGCCGAGGGCCTCGGGTTCACTGCCGGCCGGGCCTTCCGGATCTACCGCGACACGCGGTTCTCCAAGAGCAAGGCGCCCTACAAGACGAACGTCAGCGCGACCTTCTCGCGGCCGGACCGCGACGACGACCCCGTGTTCGTGTACGTCCACGTCGAGCCGGGCGCGTCGTTCGCGGCGGCGGGCGTCTACAAGCCGCCCGTGAAGTGGCTCCGGCCGGTCCGCCGGCTCATGGCGCGGCGGCCGGGCTGGTTCGACGCCGTCCGCGCCGAGGTCGAGGGGGCCGGGCTGGAGGTCACGCCCGCCGGCCACACGCTCGCGGGGATGCCGCGCGGGTTCGCCGCGCACCGCGACGAGCCGGTCGCCGAGGTCCTCCGGTGGGAGACGATCATCGCCCGGCGCGCCCTCTCGCGCGCCGACGTCCAGTCGACCGGCCTCGCGGACCGCGTCGTGGAGGTCGCCCGTGCTGCCCGCCCGCTCGTCCGCTTTTTCGACGACGCCCACGCGGCCTGATCGCGGGCGCCGCCGCCCGGCCCGCCTCGGTCGGTCGGCGGAGGACCCGAGGCCGGGCGTGTCGGGCTCGGTCAGTCGGTCTCGGTCGGGTAGCCGGCCTCGGTCCACGCCCGCCAGCCGCCGTCCATCGACTGGACGTTCGTGTAGCCCATCCGCCCGAGCGACTGGGCCGCCAGCGCCGAGCGGTAGCCGCCGCCGCAGTACAGCACGAGCGGCGCGTCGAGGTCGGGGACCGCCGCCTCGACGTCGCGCTCCAGCACCCCGCGCGGCATGGCGACGGCGCCCGGGAGGCGCCCGCGGTCCCACTCGTCGGGCTCGCGGACGTCCACGAGGACCATGGCCTCGCCGTCGTCCATCCGCTGGCGGACCGACGCGGCGTCGGTCTCGGTGATCTCGGCGCGCGCGGCGTCGACGAGGGCGAGGAAGCGGGGAGAGTGATCCACGGGGGAGGGGGGCGGACGCGCAGAGTCTACGCGAAGTCGCCGTCGGCCACGACGCGGTGGGCCCGCTCCAGCCGCTCCAGCGTGCCGATGTCGAGAAAGCGGTTCGGCGTCGCGTCGGTCCCGTCGAAGGCGGCGACGCGGGCGCCGTCGCGGGCCTGGGCGAGGTAGACGTCCATGATGGAGAACTTGGCCTCGTCCCGGGCGCAGATCGCGTCGAGGAGCGCGGGCGCGCAGGCCTGGACGCCGCAGAAGTCGACCATCCGGCCCGCGCCCTGGGCGTCGCGCATCCGCTTCGGCTCGCCGCCGTCGAGCGTGTAGCCGGCCAGGCCGCCGTCGTCGAAGAGGAGGGCGCGGTCGGTCGTCGCCTCGGCCACGGCGAGCGTCGCGAGGCGGCCGTCGTCGGCGTCGCGCTGGGCCTCCCACAGCGCCCGGAGGTCCACGTCGGTGAGGATGTCGGCGTTGTGGACGAGGAACGGGGCGTCGCGGCGGAAGAAGCCGGCGGCCTTCTTGATGCCGCCGCCCGTCTCGAGCGGCCCGTCGGGCTCGTCGCTCACCACGACCTCGACCGGTCCGCCCGCCTCGGTGCGCCAGTCGGCCGCCTCGACGTAGGCCTCGACCTGTTCCGAGAGGTGCGACACGTTGACGAGGAGCCGGTCGGCGCCGGCGGCGAGCAGGCGCCGCGCGACGCGCTCCAGCATCGGGACGCCGTCGACCTCGACGAGCGGCTTCGGCGTCTCGTAGGTCAGCGGGCGGAGGCGCGTGCCGAGGCCGGCCGCGAGGATCATGGCGTCCATTCGGAGGGATGCGGGATGGGGGAAGGAGGGATGGGCAGAACTGGCACCCCGGGCCGGCCGTTACGCGTCCGCCCCTCCGACGGTCCCCTGATCCCTCGATCCCCCATGGCTCATCCCTCGTCCCCCCTCGGCGTCGTCCACGGCTACGGCCTCGCGGGGGCGGGGTCGAACCTGTGGACCCGGGCGATCCTCCGCGCCCTCGCGCAGGGCGGACACACCGTCCACGCCGTCTGCCAGGAGAGCCACCCGGACCGCTACGACTTCGTGGCGAAGGCCGTCGCCTACGACGCCGACGGGGCGCCCGAGGTGCTGTTCGAGCGCGAGACGCCGTACCCCGGCGCCGTCACCGTCCACCGGCCCGAGCTGGAGGTGCTGCCGGCGTTCGTCCGCCCGAGCACCGAGAGCCGGTACGTGTTCTACATCCCCGACCTCGACGACGCGGCGATTGCGGAGTACGTCCGGCGGAACGCCCGGGTGTTGGAGGACGTGGCCGAGGCGGAGGGCGTCGCCGGGTGGGTCGTCAACCACACCGTGCTGATGTCGGTGGCGGCGTACCGGGCGCACGAGCCGAAGGACGGCGCTGGCCCGGCCGTCGGCGCGCCGTACGCGGTCCTGCCGCACGGGAGCGCCATCGAGTACGTGGTCAAGAAGGAGGCGCGCTCGCGGGCGCTCGCCGAGACCGCGCTCCAGGGCGCCGCCCGCGTGTTCGCGCTCAACGGCGAGATGGAGGGCCGCATCCGCGACGTGTTCGGGGCCGTGCCCGGCGTCGAGAAGAAGGTCGGGCGGATGCCGGTCGGGACCGACACGTCGGTGTTCGAGCTGGTCGACCGGGCCGACCGGGCGGCGACGGTCGAGCGGATCGCCGAGACCGTCGCGGGCGTCGACCGCGGCCGGCCGGCCGGCGCCACCGCCGCGCTCCACGCCCGCCTCGGCGCGCTCCCGGACGGGGCCACGGACGAGCAGGTGCTGGAGGCCCTCACGGCCGACTACCCCCGCTCGGCGCCTGACGAAGACGTCGAGGCGAAGCTCCGGGCGGTCGACTGGGACGCCGCGACGACCGTCGTCTACGTCGGCCGGCTCATCGCGGCGAAGGGGCCGGCGGACCTGGTCCTGGCGCTCCCACTCGTGGCCGACCGGCATCCCGACGTGCGCGCGCTCGTGGCCGGGACGGGCGGGCTCCGCGAGGGGCTCGAGGCGCTCGTGTGGGCGCTGTCGGAGGGCCGCGGCGACCTCGTCCGCCGGCTGGTCCGCCTCGGCGGGGCGCTGGAGGGCGGCGGCGGCCTCGACGCCGACCCGTTCTTCGCCGGCCAGGCGTTCCTCGAGGGCCTCGACGCCGACGGCGCGTTCGACGACTACGTCGCGACGGCGCGGCGCGTGCTCACGCCGGAGTCCGTCGTGTTCACCGGCTTCCTCGACCACGACGCGCTCGGCCCGCTCTACGGGCTGGCCGACGCCGGCGCGTTCCCGTCGGTCGTCCGCGAGGCGAGCCCGCTCGTGGTGCCCGAGAGCGCCGCGGCCGGCGTCCTGCCCGTCGGCCCCGACGTCGGCGGGATGGGCGACAGCCTGCGGACGCTCGCCGAGGGCCTCCCGGAGGCGGCCCGCCCGCTCCTCACCACGCGGCCCGACGCCGCGCACCGGATCCCCGACCTCGCCGACCGCCTGATCGCCGCGCTCGACGCGCCCCGCCGGTACGCCGCCGACCTCCGCCGCGAGGCCGAGGCCCGGTTCGACTGGCGCGCCATCGCCGAGCGGCTGGCCGGCGAGCTGAGGGCGATGGGCCGGCCCCCCGCCGGCTGACCGCGAGGGGCCGCTACAGCTCCGCGACGGTCAGCGCCACGGCCATGTCGAACGTCGACGACGAGGCCGGCTGGATGGCCATGTCCCACCCGGGGAACCGCCGCGCGGCGACCGGGCCGCGCCGGACCACCTGGAGGTCGGTGTGCCGCGTGTCGGCCTCGATCCGCTCGACGCAGAGCGCGAGGGCGTCGGCCGGGCCCTCGATCCATTGGGCGAACCGCGTGACGCCCTCGTCCTCCTCCAGCGCGACCAGCTTGCCCGTCACGCCGCGCGCCGCGTTGAACTGGCGGGCGGCCCGCAGCAGGTCGCTGAGGTCGCGGTCGGAGAACGGGACGACGGGCGTCGAGAGGTAGGCGAACGCGCGGAGCGGCTCGCCCTCGACCCCGAGGACGTCGATGTCGGGCACCGAGCGGAGGGGGAGTGGCACGGCAGGGTACCGCAGGCCGGCCCCCGGACCCCCTAGGCCAAACCCCGGGACGCGCTAGGTGCATTCCCCCGCCCCGGAAGGCGGGGGGCCGGCCGGCACGGCGGCGACCGGACGACTTCGCGGTAGGGGCCGGCCTCCGAATACGGCCTCAGCCGAGCGCCTCGACGAGCTGGGCGGTGCGGGGCGACATCTACAGATCCTTCCGGTAGCGGGCGACCATCTCGTCCTGCGTCTCGACCGGCCCGATCCCGCCGATCTGGTCGCGGAGCATCTCGCCCATCGTGGGGAGGACGGATCGGTCCTGGCGGGCCGCGGGGTCCCACAGGCGCGCTCGCATGAGGGCCTTGGCGCAGTGGAGGTACGCCTCCTCGACCGTGATCTCGACCACGACGCGCGGCGGGCGGCGCTGGTCGACGAAGGGCGCCAGGGCGTCGGCGTCGTCGCGGAGGCGGGCGGTGCCGTTGACGCGGAGCGTCTCGTCGACGCCGGGGATGAGGAAGAGGAGGCCGGCCCGGCCCGTCTCGGCGATGTTGGTGAGCGAGTCGAGCCGGTTGTTGCCGCTCGCGTCGGGCAGCCAGAGCGTCCGGTCGTCGGCGACGTGGACGAAGCCGGGGGCGCCGCCGCGCGGCGAGGCGTCGGCGCGGCCGTCGGCGCTGGAGGTGGCGAGCACGAGGAACGGCGCCAGCCCGACGAACCGGCGGCCGTGGCCGTCGAGCCGGTCGAGCGCCTTGCGGACGGCGCGGCCGGACGGCTCGGGGTAGCGCGCGCGGAGATCGTCGGCGGACTCGATCATGGCGCGCGGGGGTCAGGCGCCGCTCAGGTCGTCGGCGGCCTGGGCGAACGTCGCGCCCGAGGCGGGCTGGATGGCCATGTCCCAGTCGGGGAACCGGCGGGCCTCGACCGGCCCGCGCCGGCGGACGTCGACCCCGTGGTGCCGGGGGTCCGCCACGATCCGGCGGACGCACGCCTCGAGCTCGGACCGGGGCCCCTCGATCCACTGCGCGAAGCGGACGATCTGCTCGCTCTCCTCCAGCACGACGAGCTTGCCGGTCACGCCGTGGGCGGCGTTCCAGCGGCGGGCGGCGAGGAGGAGGTCGCTGAGGGCGCGGTCCGAGAACGGCTCGGTCGGCGTCGAGACGTAGGCGAGCGCGTGGAGTGGGTCGGGATCGTGCCCGACGACGTCGAGGGGTTCGGCCATGGGTGGAGGCGCGGCGGTCCCGTCGTATCTCTGAGGCCCGCACTCGTTTCCTCATGCCCCGACTCCTCGCCCTCGCCGCCCTCCTCGTCGCCCTCGGGGCGTGCACCGCGGCGCCCCCGGCCCCGTCGCTCGAGGTCGTCCTCGTCCGCCACGCCGAGAAGGTCGCGGACGGGACCCGCGACCCCGCCCTCACCGACCGGGGCCGCCAGCGGGCCGCGGCCCTCGCCGAGCGCCTCGCGGGCCGCCGTCTCGTGGCCGTCTACGCGACCGAGTTCGTCCGGACGCAGGAGACGGCCCGGCCCGCCGCCGAGGCCGCCGGCCTCGACGTAGCGCTGGAGCCGGTCGGGAGCGACGGCGTCGACGCGTTCACGGCGCGGATGGCCGCGCGCGTGCGGAGCCACGTGTCGCCCGAGGGCGGGACGGTCCTCGTCGTCGGCCACAGCAACACGGTCCCGGACCTCGCGGCGGCGCTCACGGGCTTGCCCGTGGACCCGATGCCGGAGACCGAGTACGACCGCGTGATGACGGTCGCGCTCACGGCCGATGGCGGCCGGCTCACGACCTCGCGCTTCGCGGAGCTCCCAGCGCCACGATGACGTCGGCGACGTTGGTGTGCGTCGGGCCGGTGCGGACGAGCGCGCCGGCCGCGTCGAGCGCGGCGTAGGCGTCGTTGTCGGCGAGGCACGCGGCCGGGTCGAGGCCCGCCCGGCGGGCGGCGTCGGCGGTGCGCGGCGAGGCCCAGCCGCCGGCGGCGTCGGTCGGCCCGTCGACCCCGTCGGTGCCGCCGCTGAGGACGACGGCGTCCGCCTCGGCCCGGTCGAGGTGGAGAGCGGCGGCGAGCGCGACCTCCTGGTTCCGCCCGCCGCGGCCGGCGCCCGTGACCGTCACCGTCGTCTCGCCGCCCCAGAGGCGGCAGGCCGGGCGGTCCGCCGGGAGCGCGAGCGCGGCCTCGGCGATCCGGCGCCCGACCTCTCGGGCCTCGCCCTCGACCTCCCGCTCGACCCGCTCCACCGCGTACCCGAGGCGGGCGGCCTCGCGGGCCGCCGCGTCGAGCGCCGCCCCGTTCGTCCCGATCACGCGCGTCGTGACGGCGCCGAACGCCGGGTGCTCCGGGCCGGGCGTGTCGGCGACCTCGCCCGCCGCGCCCGCCTCGAGGTGCCGGCGGACCGGGGCGGGCACGGCGTCCATCAGCCCGGCGTCGCGGAGGACGGCGAGCGCGTCCGCGACGGTCGTGGGGTCGGGGACCGTCGGGCCGCTGGCGATCACCGCGGGGTCGTCGCCGACGACGTCGGAGAGGACGAGGGCGAGCACGCGGGCGGGCGCCGCGGTCAGGGCGAGCCGGCCGCCGGAGATCCGCGAGAGGTGCTTGCGGACCGCGTTGATGCCGTCGATGGGCACGCCGGCTTCGAGCAAGAGCCGCGTCGTCTGGCGGACGTCGTCGAGCGAGACGCCGGCCGGCGGGAGGCCCCAGAGCGCCGAGCCGCCGCCGGAGACGAGCGCGACCACGAGGTCGTCGGGCCCGGCCGCCTCGGCGAGCGCGAGCGCCGCGCCGGCCGCCGCCGCGCTGGCGGGCGTCGGGACCGGGTGCCCGGCCTCGGTCACGGCGATCCGCGACGGGCGCGGGAGGTCGCGCGGGAGCGTCGCCGCGTAGCCCGTCGGCACGACGACGGCGCCCTCGACACGGGCCTCGGCGCCGAGCCGATCGTCGAGCGCGCCGGCCAGCGGGACCGACGCCTTCCCGGCCCCGACGACGACCACGCGATCGAACGACGCGACCGGCCGGCCGGCGAGCGCGTCGAGGTCGAGCGCGCCGAGCAGCGCCGGCGCCTGGACGGCGCGGACGGCGGCGTCGAACACGCGGCGGGCGTCGCGGGCGAGGGGGAGGAGCGGCATGGCGCTGGAAAGGTCGCCGTTCGGGGACGACCGCGCGCCGCCTCAGTGCAGCCCGGCCACGTCGCACACGGCGGCCTCGGCGGTCGCGTGGGCCGGCGTCAGCGCGTGGGCGCCGCGGGCGATCGTGAGCAGGCCCATCGCCACGACGAGCGCGCCGGCCAGCCGCTGGAGCCACAGCCGCCGCGACGGGCGGAGGCGCGCGCCGAGCGCGCCGGTGACCGCCAGCGCGGGGATCGTCGCCAGCCCGAAGACGGACATGGTGAGGGCCCCGCCGGCCGCGCTCCCCGACGCCGCGGCGACGGCGAGCATCCCGTAGACCAGCCCGCACGGGAGCAGCCCGTTCAGCGCGCCCAGCGCGACGAGCGCGCCGGGGCGGCCGGACCCGACGCGCCGCCCGACGGCGGGCCCGAGGCGGGCCGCCAGCCCGGCGCCCGGCGCCCGGACGCCCCACGCCACGCCGCAGACGGCCAGCCCGGCCGCCACCATCGCCCCGCCCAGCCCCACGGCCACGACGCCGCCGAGCCCGGCGAACGCCTCCTCCAGCGCGAACCCCGCCGCGCCCGCGAGCGCGCCGAACGCCGCGTACGTCCCGGTCTTGCCGAGGAAGTAGGCCGCCTGCCGCGACGCGACCCGCCCGTCCGTGCCGACGCCCAGCAGCGCCACGAACCCGCCGCACATCCCGACGCAGTGCGCGCTCCCGAGGAGGCCGGCGGCGAGGGCGGTGGTGAGGGCGAGCGTCATGGCGAGCCGTGCGCGAGGGGCCGGGTCAGAACCGGAGGAGGGAGATCGCGGCGAGGACGATCGCGACGAGGACGCCGGACGACATCACACCGAGGAGGACGGCGAGCGTGACGGTGTCGGTGGTGGCGTCCGGCCGCTCGTGGGGCGTGACGAGGGCGAGCTCGCGGTCGCGCGCGCGGCGCTCGTAGTCGCGCTGCCGGCGGGCGGCGGCGTGGGCGGCGTCGAGGCCCTCGCGGAACCGGTCGACGGGCGCGCCGAGGGCCGGGTAGAACCGGCCGTAGCGGCTCCACCGCGTCGCGCCCCGGTCCGTCCGCGCGAGGACGCGCCAGTGGAGGCGGTGGCCCGTCGCCGGCACGAGGCCCGGCAGCGAGACCTCCGTCGCGGCCCCGGCGTCGAGCGTCAGCACGTCGCGGTCGAACGCCGCGTGCGGCGAGAGCTCTACGTCGTAGCCGACGGCGCCGGGCACGGGCGCCCACCGGAGCGCGACGGCCGCCGCGTCGACCACCTCGCCGCCGAGCGGCGACTGGGGCGCGGGCGGCTCCGCCTCGGCCGTCCGACCGCCGAGGCGGGCCGGGGCCCCGAAGCCGGGCACCGTCGCCCAGTCAAGCTCGGGGGCACCCGGGAGCGCCGGGCCCTCGGCGTAGGGCCAGACGGGCTCGGGCGGGGCGTTCAGCGGCTCGGGCTCGCCACGGTGCCGGGCCTCGCGCTGGGCGACGGCCTTCTGCCGGGCCTCGGCCGCGGCCTCCCGCCGGGCGACCTCGACGTCGGCGGGCGTGCCGGCGACGAAGCGGGCGGCGGCGCTCCACGGGCCATCCGCGCGCCGCACCCACCACAGGCACGGGCCGGCGGGGAGCGCGTCGGCGACGGTCGCCTCGGTCGTCGGGAGGCCGGCCAGCTCGACGAGGACGGCGTCGGGCGCGTCGGCGGCGGCGACGCGGAGCGTGAACGCCGCGGCGCCGGGCGGGGCCGACCAGCGGAACGTCACGGCGTCGAGCGGGGCGACGGCGCCGTCGGTGGGCGCGAGCGGGGTCGGGGCGGCGAGGGCCGCGCGGGAGGCGGTGGCGGGCATGTCAGGAGCGGGGAGAGTCGGAGCGGGGGGACGCCTGGCTGCGCCGGCCCGCCGGTTCGTCGTCGATCAGGACGCGGAGCGCCGGCGTGTCGACGTCGTCGAACTGGCCGTCGCGGACGGCCCAGCGGAAGGCGGCCACGCCGGCGAGGGCGAGCCCGAGCGCGAGCGGGACGAGGACGTAGAGGACGTTCACGAGTCGGGGGAGCGGCGGGGCCGTCAGGTCCGCGAGGCGAACGAGGGCTGGAGGAGGGCGAGGCCGACGACGGCCAGCGACGAGACGGGCATGGCGGCGGCGGCCACGAGCGGCGTCACGAGCCCGGCCACCGCCGCGGCCGCGCCGACGACGTTGTAGCCGAGCGACAGCGCCAGCAGCCGGCGGACGGTCCGCATGGCGGCGTCGGCGCCGTCGAGGGCGTCGCGGAGCGGGGCGAGGCCGCGGCGCGTGAGGAACAGGTCGGCCGCGACGAGGGCGGCCGTGGTCCCGCCGCCGACCGCCGCGCCGACGTCGGCCTGCCGGAGCGCGGCGGCGTCGTTGACGCCGTCGCCGACCATGAGCACGACCCGACCCCCGACCTGGAGCGCGGCGACGGCCTCGCGCTTGGCCTCCGGCGAGACGCCCCCGCGCGCGGCCTCGACGCCGAGCGCGTGGGCGACCGCGGCGACCGTCGCCGGGTGGTCGCCGGAGAGCAGGCGGACCTCGACGCCCTCGGCCTGGAGCCGGCGGACGAGGCCGGCGGCGTCGGGGCGGAGCCGGTCGCCCACGGCGAACGCCGCGGCCGGCCGGCCCTCGACGGCGACGGCGACGGGCGTGTGGCCGGCCGCGGCCCAGCCCGCCAGCGCGCGCTGCCAGTCGGCCGGGAGCGGCCCGGCGGACGCCGCGATCCACGCCGGCCGCCCGACGGCGACGGGCACGCCATCGACGCAGCCGCGGACGCCCTGCCCGGCGACGGCCTCGACGTCGGCCACGCGGCCCGGCCCGACGCCGCGCGCGCGGACGAGCGCGTCGGCGACGGGGTGCGTGGCGAGCGCGTCGAGCGTGGCGGCGAGGTCGAGCGCGGCCGCGTCGCCGGCCCACGCCGCCAGCTCCGTCC
>CAXRFJ010000415.1:0-2170 GCA_964229475.1 Rubrivirga sp. | reverse complement strand
CACGAGTCGGATCATGGGAGGGGGTGGACGGGGGCGGGGCGGTCGTCGAGCGTTCCGAGGAACGCGACGATCGCGGCCTTCTCGTCCGGTTGGAGGTGGAGCGGACGGACGCGCGGGCTCTGGCCCGGCGTGCCCTCGCCGCCCCGGTCGTAGTGGTCCACGACGTCCGCCAGCGTGGCGGCGCGGCCGTCGTGGAAGTAGGGCGCCGTCCGGGCGACGGCGCGGAGCGAGGGCACGCGGAACGTGCCGCGGTCGGCGGCGGAGAAGGTGATCCGCTCACGGCCCGGGTCCTCGTCGGTCACGGCGGCCCCGTTGTTCTCGAAGCCCTCGGACGTCAGGAGCGGGCCGGCGTGGCAGCTCTGGCAGTGGGTCTCGAAGAGCGCGAGCCCGGCGCGGGCCTCGGACGAGAGCGCGTCGGCGTCGCCGGCCCGGTAGCGGTCGAAGGCCGTCGGCGCGGAGACGAGCGTTCGCTGGAAGGCGGCGAGCGCGTACGTCAGCGTCTGCACGGTCGGCGCCTCGCCGTCGAAGGCCGCAGCGAAGAGGGCCGGGTACTCGGGGTGCCGGCGGAGGCGCTGGAGTGCGTCCTCGACCGGCAGGTCCATCTCGCGGGGGTCCTCGAGCGGCACGAGCGCCTGGCTCTCCAGGAACAGCGCGCCGCCGTCCCAGAACAGCGACGTCCGGTAGGCCACGTTCAGCAGCGACGGCGCATTCCGCAGCCCGACCCGGCCTTCCACGCCGACGCTCTTCGCGAGCCCGTCGCTGAAGGCGCGCTCGGGGAGGTGGCACGTCCCGCAGGAGACGGACCGGTCGCGCGAGAGGACCGGGTCGAAAAAGAGCCGCTCGCCCAGCGCCACGCGGTCGGCCAGGAGCGGGTTCTGGGGCGGGACCGGGAGTGGGGCGAACCCGTCGGGCACGCGCACGGCGACCGGGGCCGGCCCCGAGGGGCCGGCCGCGTCGCCCCCGCCGGCGGCCGCGCCGAGGGCGACCGCCAGCAGGAGCGTCAGCGTCGAGGGGCGCCGGGGCACCGGGCTACATGCCGTGGGCGTGCACGCCGTGGAGCGTGAACGCCGCCGACAGGTTGCCCCGCGCAGCGTCCACGACGTCCTGGCAGCCGCCCGTCATGCACCAGCGGTCGGCCGCGTCGCCGAAGTCGAGGCCCTGGACGAGGCGGGCGAGGTCGAACTGGACGTGGAGGTCCTGCATCGCGCCGCCGTCGAGCTCGAAGGCCTGGTCGAGCCGGACGGTCTGGACGTTGGCGGCGCCGCCCACGTGGAGGCGCCACTGGCCCGAGGCCGGGTCGCGCGGCGTGCCCGTCGAGGCGTCGACCGCGCCGTCGCCGTCGATGTCGAGGAGGCCGTCCATCATCAGGAAGACGAACCCGGCGTTCCAGTTCCAGTGCATCGTGGCCGCCGCGGCGCGCGCGAGCGGGTGCTCGGCCGGGAGGTCCTCCGGCGCGATCCGGTTGTCGAGCCCGTCGACGCCGAGGAGGAACCGGACGCCGGTGTAGCGGCCGGCCGGGACCTCGCCGAGCGCGGCCGGCGCGCGGCCGGCGTCGAGGTCGACGAAGACGTAGCGCTCGTCGAGGGTCTGCTGGACCTCGACCTCGTTCTCGTCGCGGGCGCGGACGGTGACGGGGTCGTCGGCGAGGACCTGGATCTCGCGGCCGTCCTCGTGGAGGAGCGTGAGGCCGGAGACGAGGAACTGGGCCCGGTCGAGCTGGCCGGTCGTGCCGTTGACGGCGAAGGGCTGGCCGGGGGCGAAGGCGGCGTCGCCGACGACGGCCTCGACGTCGAGGCGGAGCGTGGCCGGCTCGGAGGCCGAGCCGTCGGAGTCGCAGCCGGAGAGGGCCACGAAGAGGAGGAGCGCGCCGAGGGGCGCGAGCGTGCGGGAGGTCATGGGATCGGGTACGGGGTCGCGGGCGCGGTCGCGCCTGCGGAACAGGGAGGCGGGCCCGGCCGGCGGATGCCAGCGGGCGGGGACGACGGGGTGCCGTCGCGGGCGGGGCCGGGCCTCGTCGGGGGCCGCCGCCTCGGCGTCGAGGCGGGCGGGGTCGCGCCGTCCCGCTCGTGCGCGGGGCCGTGGGCGACCGTCGAGACCGGCCGCCGTCCGAGCGGACGGCGGGCGCGGAGGGCCAGCGGCCCTGCCGGACGGGCAGGGCGCGGCGTCGCTA
>CAXRFJ010000414.1:0-15844 GCA_964229475.1 Rubrivirga sp. | reverse complement strand
CGGGCGCGAGCTCGACGCGGGAGGCGGAGACCCCGACGGCGAGCGCCTCCGACGGGCGGCCCTCCCCGCCCGCGTTCGTGGCCGCCACGCGGTAGCTCCGCACGACGCCCGGCGGCGGGAGCGGGAGGCGGACGGCCGTCGCGTCGGTCCGCGCGGCCTCCGCCCAGCCCCAGTCGCCGTCGCGGGCGTAGACGATGTAGCCGGTCGGGTCGGCGTCCGGCTCGAGGGGGTCCGCCTGCGGCCGCCAGCTCAGCGCGACGGCGTCGCGGTCGAGGAGCGCCACGACGTGGGTCGGGCGGAGCGGCTGCGGGACGAACGGGAGCCCCCGCTGCGCCGCGAGGGTCCGGCCGAGCCCTTTGTAGACGGCCCGCGCGGCGTCGAACCGGAAGCGCGGGTCGAGCGCGTGCCGCATGTCGCGGTAGTTCTGGTGCGAGAGGAGCTCGAGCAGGACCGACGGGACGTTGGGCCGCGTGGCCTCGGAGTAGGCCCGGTCCCAGAGCGGCCGCCGCGGCCAGTCGGGCGTGTAGAGCCGGCGGACGTCCTCGACGATCTCGGTCTGGACGGCGTCGGCGAGGTCGCGGTTGGCGAGGCGCGAGACGCCGTTGGGGAAGACGCGCGTCGAGTCCATCCCCGGCACGTTGTAGATGGCGAGCGTCCCGACCGGCCGGTCGCGGTCGACGCCGGCGTCGGTGTGCCACGCGAGGACGGCGTCGATGGGGACGCCCAGGCCGGCGTGCTCGCGGTCGTCGGAGGGGCCGAAGGGGGCGCCGCGCAGCCAGTTGGCCCATTCGGCGCGGCTGCGGTAGTCGTCGGTGTAGTCGTCGTCGGAGCCGGTGATGTTGTAGACCGACGGCGGGGCGCCGGCGAACTGCTCGTAGTAGCGCGCGGCCTCGAGCCAGCGCGGGCGCCCGCTCGTCGCGGCCCCGCGCCGGATCACTCCGCGCCCGCCGCCGAAGCGGACGGCGTCGGCGGAGACGCTCCCGTCGGTCCCGGCCGTGAGCGTCACCGAGCCCGCCGTGCCGGCCTCGAACTCGAACGTCCCCAGGTAGACCCACGTCCCGGCGCCCATCGTCTGGTTGACGAGCACCTCCGTGCGCCCGCCCGCGTGGCGGACCGCGTAGCGGGCGGCGTCGCTCCGGCCCGGCCCGGCCGCGTAGCTCACGTGGACGGCGTAGCGGCCGGCGGCCGGGAGGTCCGGGGTCCACGTGGCCGACCGGAGGTCGCGCGTGCCGCCGGGGGCCTCGCGCGTGCCCCCGAGGCGGAAGGGGTTGACGCCGTCGCCGTAGGCCTCGCGGGAGGCGAACCCGGCCGGGCCGTCGGCCCACCGCCCCGTCTCGGCGTAGCCCGCGCCGCCGTCGTCGACGACGACCTCGGCCGGCTGCGGGTCGCGCTCGCGGGGGAGGAACGTGACGGCGCCGGCCCGCTCGAGCATCGGGGCCAGCTCGTGCGTCACGAAGCCGACCGTGAGCAGGTCCTCGACGGAAGTGAACAGCCGCGGGCGCTGCCAGCCCCAGCCGCGCGCGTCGGCGTTGTAGGTCCAGCCGTGGCTGGGCCAGAGCGCGAGGTGGCGGCCGGCGAGGCCGGCGGCCGGCGGGCGGGCCGCGTCAGCGGGGCGCACGAGCGCCGGGCCCCCGACGGGCGGGGCGAACACGCGGGCCGGGTCGCGGTCGGCCGGGTCGCGGTCGGCGTGGGGGACGAGGGCGCGCCGGGCGTCGCCGCGCGTCTCGACGCGGACCGGCGCGCCGGGGTACACGGCGTCGACCACGCGGGCGACCTCGCGCTCGAAGGCCGCCGCCGACGCCGGCCGGACCGGCGCGTCGCCGAGGTCGCGCGAGAACCGGGCGACCACCACGCCGCCCTCGACCGCGACCGCCTCCACCTCGACGCCCCGGCCGACCGGGAGGCCGCAGTCCGCCGAGCGGCACCGGCCGACGAGCGACGCCAGCGCCGCCTGGACCTGCGCGTTCTTCGCCGCCGTCTCGACCACGACCGGCCGCGCGGGCGGCGCGGGCGGCGGGGCCGGGGGCCCGGCGGCGGGGCCGGAGGCGCCGCACCCGGCGACCGTCAGGGCGAGGAGGACGAGGACGGCGGGGCGGACGGGCATCGGCGGGGCGGGGGGAGCGGGCCGGTACGCTGCGACCGGCCGGGACGTTCACAACCTCTCCCCGGTCGCGCGTCGTTCACGACCTCTCCTCGACCACTCGTGACGCGGAGGTGCCACTCAGGACGGTCGACGGAGCTAACGCCCAGAAAGTCCCGCACCGATCGGCGGGCGGCGCTACACTACCGGCTCCGTTCTCCAAGAGCCGCCGCACGCGCGCTCCTCGGGATGGGGCCCCAGGTCCGTCCGGGACCGTGGCGGGCGGCAGGCCACACCTGCCTCTCTCAGGCCATGCCCACGTTCGCCGGCCTCGCCACCAGGCCGCACTCTGCCGAGTCCCAGTTCACCCGCCAGCCCTGGCGCTCGCACGGCGTCGAGCGGGTCCCGGTCCTCATCTTCGACGACCCCGGCGGCCTCGCCAAGCAAGCCGCCCGCCAGGTCCGCACGCTCATCGAGGCCAAACAGGCCGCCGGCGACCTCGCCGTCCTCGGCCTCCCGACCGGGTCCACGCCCATCGGCGTCTACCAGGAGCTCATCCGGATGCACCGGGAGGAGGGCCTCGACTTCTCGAACGTCGTCACGTTCAACCTGGACGAGTACGTCCCGATGGAGCCGGACAGCCTCCAGAGCTACCACCGGTTCATGCGGGAGAACTTCTTCGACCACGTCAACGTGCCGGAGGAGAACATCCACATCCCGCGCGGCGACCTCCCCGAGCGCGAGATCGACAGCCACGCCGCCGAGTACGAGCGGCTCATCCAGAAGGCCGGCGGGATCGACCTGATGCTCCTCGGCATCGGCCGGAGCGGCCACATCGGGTTCAACGAGCCGGGCTCGACGCCCGAGGACCGGACGCGCCTCATCGTCCTCGACGAGATCACGCGGAAGGACGCGGCCTCGGACTTCTTCGAGGAGAAGTACGTCCCCCGCGAGGCCATCACGATGGGCGTCGGGACGATCCTCGACGCCCGCGAGGTCATCCTCATCGCGACCGGCGAGCACAAGGCGCCGATCGTGCGCCAGGCCGTCGAGGAGGCCCCGAACGCCCAGGTCTCGGCGACCTACCTCCAGCTCCACAACAACGCGACGTTCTACGTCGACCGCGCCGCGGCCTCGGAGCTCACGCGCGAGAAGACGCCCTGGCTCGTCAAGCGGGTCGAGTGGAACGACGAGGCGGCCAAGCGCGCCGTCATCTGGCTGTCGAAGGAGACCGGGAAGGCCATCCTCCGGCTCGACGCCAGCGACTTCCACCGGCACCACCTCCACGACCTCGTCCACACGTACGGCGTCGACGACCTCTGCCAGCGGGTCTTCGAGGACCTCCGGCGGCGCGTGGTCTACCGCGACCGGCTGCCCAAGAAGGAGAAGGTCGTCGTGTTCAGCCCGCACCCCGACGACGACGTGATCTCGATGGGCGGGATGCTCCACGCGCTCGTCCAGAACGGGAACGACGTGACCGTGGCCTACATGACGAACGGGTCCGTGGCCGTCTTCGACCAGGACGTCCGGCGGCACCTCCAGTTCGTCGAGATGTCGTGGGACGTGCTCGAGCCCGGCGGCGAGAGCAAGGTCAAGGACCGGATCGCGAAGATCCTCCGGGACCTCGACAAAAAGAAGCCGGCGCAGGTGGACACGGAGGCCGTCCAAAAGATCAAGGCGTTCATCCGCTACACGGAGGCCATCGCGGCCATCGAGGTCATGGGCCTCGGCGCCCAGAACGCCCGGTTCCTCGACATGCCGTTCTACAAGACCGGCCGCGTCAAGAAGGACCCGATCGGGGAGGCCGACGTCCAGCTCGTGCTCGACCTCCTCAAGGACACGGGCGCCACGCACCTCTTCGTGGCCGGCGACCTCTCGGACCCCCACGGGACGCACCGGATGTGCTACCAGGCCATCGACCGGGCCGTCCGGCGCTACGGCGACGGCCTCGGCGGCGCGCCCGAGACGGCCGACCCCGGCGGCGACGGGGCCCCGGCCAAGAAGGCGCGGAGCCGCAAGAAGCCGGCCGCCGACCCCCGCCCGCTCGTGTGGCTCTACCGCGGCGCGTGGCAGGAGTGGGAGATCGACAAGGCCGACGTGTTCCTGCCGCTCTCCAAGGCCGACCTCGAGCTCAAGATCGAGGCCATCTACAAGCACGAGAGCCAGAAGGACCGGGCCCTCTTCCCCGGCGCCTACGACGACCGCGAGTTCTGGGAGCGCGCCCGCGACCGGAACACCGAGACGGCCTCGGCGCTCGACGCGCTCGGCCTGCCGGAGTGCTTCGCGGCCGAGGCGTTCGTGACCGTCAAAGAGATGCCCTAACGAGCAGGTATTTAGCTACATCCGTCCCCGGATGGCGGGGGCGGCGGAGGATTGACCTTGCAGCGGTCACCCGCCGCCCCCGATATTTCCCCACCGTTACCCGCGCTGCCCGGCCCACGCCGGGACCAGAAAAGCGCTTTCGGACTCCCCCCGCCCGCGACCGGCCCGCCGATGCCCTTTGCCACTGCGCTCCGCGCGCTCCGCGTCCCCCTCCTCGTCGTCCTCGCCGTCCTGCTCGGGTCCCCGCTGGCGGCGGCCCAGGCGGCCGGCAAGATCTCCGGCCGCGTCGTCGACGGCGACGGCCAGCCCGTCCCGGGCGCCTCGGTCCTCGTGCTCGAGACCACGCGCGGCGCGACGACCGACGCCGACGGGTACTACACGATCCTGAACGTCCAGGCCGGGACCTACGCCGTCCAGTTCAGCTTCATCGGGTTCGCCACGCAGCGGACCGAGGGCGTCGACGTCAACATCGACCAGACGACGACGGTCAACGCGACGCTCCAGCCGGAGACGGCCGAGATCGAGGAGGTCGTCGTCCGGGCCCAGCGCCCGCCCGTCGAGGTCGACGTCTCGAACAGCCGGGCCAACATCGGGTCCGAGGAGATCGAGTCGCTCCCGGTCGCCTCCGTCGAGAGCGCCGTCGAGCTCCAGGCCGGCGTCCAGGACGGCCTCGCCATCCGCGGCTCCGGCGCCGACGAGGTCGCGTTCCAGGTCAACGGGCTCACGCTCCGCGACGGCCGCAACAACGCGCCGTTCACCAACATCAGCCTGTCCTCCATCGAGGAGGTCCAGATCCAGACCGGCGGGTTCAACGCCGAGTACGGCAACGTCCGCTCGGGCGTCGTCAACGTGGTCACGAAGGAGGGCGACCCGCGCCGCTACGAGGCCGACGTCCGGACCCGGATCAGCCCGCCGTCGCAGAAGAACTTCGGCATGGCGGCCAACGACCCGATGGCCTACTGGATCCGGCCCTTCACCGACCCCGAGGTCGCCTTCGTGGGCACGCAGGCCGGCGGCTGGGACGCCGCCACGCGGGCCCAGTACCCGACGTTCGAGGGCTGGAACTCGGTCTCGGCCGGCCTCCTCTCGGACGCCAACCCGGCCAACGACATGACGCCGCAGGCGCTCCAGGACGCGTTCCTGTGGCAGCACCGGAAGTCGTTCGAGATCACGGACCCCGACTACGAGGTCGACCTCGGCTTCGGCGGGCCGGTCCCGGGCGCCCAGCGGCTCGGCAACCTCCGCTTCTACGGGTCCTTCCGCCGCGAGGAGGACATGTACCTCCTCCCGCTCCACACCGACCGCTACACCGAGCAGTCGGGCCACCTCAAGCTGACGAGCGACCTCGCCCCGGGCATGAAGCTGAGCGTCGAGGGCCGCGTCGGGACGCAGGACGGGACGGCCTCGACGCGCTCCGGCGCCGTCGCGACCGGCTACTCGAGCATCTTCCGCTCGCCGGAGGGCATCGCCTCGAACCTCACGGCCGTCAGCTTCATCGACAGCCGGATCTTCTCGGGCGACTACTGGGGCCCGACGCAGACGACCTACGACCAGGTCGGCTTCAACTTCTCCCACGCGCTCTCGGCCACGTCGGTGTACCAGGTCCGGTTCAACCGGTTCGAGAGCCGCTACGACACGAACCCGGGCGCGCTCCGCGACTCGACGGTCCTCGTCGAGTTCGGCGGCGTCGGGTTCACGGAGGCCCCGTTCGGCTGGCAGCCGTTCCCGTCCGAGGGCGTCGACGGGATGCGGATGGGCGTCGGGATGTCGAACGCCCGGGACTCCTCGCGCGTGACGGTCTACAACCTCCAGGCCGACTACACCAACCAGCTCACGCGGTTCGCCGAGGTCAAGACGGGCCTCGAGTACAACGTGACGCGGAGCCGCGTCAACTACGCCTCCGTCGACCTCTACCTCCCGAGCTCGAACGCGCGGACGCTGTGGGACGAGACGCCGATCCGCGCGGCCGGCTACGCCCAGACGAAGCTCGAGCTCGACGGGATGATCGCCAACCTCGGCCTCCGGCTCGACTACTTCACGGCCGGCGGCAACTGGTACGACTACAACCTCTTCGACCCGGTCCTCGCCGGCGTGCCGCTGAGCGAGGACGGGACGCCCGACGCCGCGCTCGACACGCTCCTGGCCACGTCGCCGGCCCGGAGCATCGTGACGCTGAGCCCGCGCCTCGGCGTGTCGTTCCCGGTCACGCGCCTGAGCAAGCTGTACTTCAACTACGGCCACTTCCGGTCGCTCCCGGACTCGGACCGGCTCTACGTCATCCGGGCCTTCTCGGTCGGCGGCCAGATCTCGCAGCTCGCCGACCCGAACAACCCGCTCCCGCGGACGGTCGCCTACGAGCTCGGCTACGAGCAGTCGTTCGGCGGGTCGTGGTCGGCCCGGCTGGCGGGCTACTACAAGGACGTCTCGCTCGAGCCGCGGCTCGTCGAGTACCACAGCCGCGACGGCACGGTCAACTACAACCGCTCCGAGCCGAACAGCTACGCCGACATCCGCGGCTTCGAGGTCACGCTCCAGAAGACGCGCGGCCGGTTCGTCCGCGGGTTCGTCAACTACACCTACGACGTCCGCCAGACGGGCTACTTCGGCTTCCTCGACATCTACGAGAACTCGACGACCCAGCGCGAGCAGGAGGAGAGCGACGCGCTCCGGCGGGCCGCCTCGTCGCGGCCGGTCCCGCGGCCGTTCGCCCGCGCCAACGTCGACCTGTTCTCGCCCGACGACTTCGGCCCGAGCGCCGGCGGGCTCTACCCGCTCGGCGGCTGGCGCACCTCGTTCCTCCTCCGCTGGCAGGACGGCGGGCGCTACACGTGGGGCGACAACGGCGTCGCCGCGCCGGGCGTCTCGCAGAACGTCGACATCCGCGACCGCTGGTCGTTCGACCTCCGGTTCCAGCGGGCCTTCCAGGTCGCCAACCGCGAGGTCTCGTTCTTCGCCGACGTCTACAACGCGCTGAACCGCCGCGAGATGGCCCTCTTCTACGGCGCCATCGACGGGAACGACCGGAACGCCTACCTCTCCAGCCTCCACTTCCCGGAGAGCTCGGACTACTCCAACATCCCGGGCGACGACGTCGTGGGCACCTTCCGGCCCGACGACGTGGCCTACCAGCCGATGACGCCGGTCCAGAACCGGGCGGCGCTCGCCCGGCCGGACGCCGGGACGATCTACTACGAGCGGGACACCCAGTCCTACATCGTCTACAGCGACGGGGCCTGGCGGCCCGCCGACGCGGCCCGCGTCGACGAGGTGCTCGAGACGAAGGCATACATCGACATGCCGAACCAGAGCTACCTCAACTTCCTCAACCCGCGCGACATCTTCTTCGGCATCCGCGTGAGCCTCTAAGGCCTGCCGCTCCGCCCGCCCCGCCTCGGCGCGGCGGCGGGCGCTCGGCGCCGCCCCGACGGACGACCCCTCTCCCATGCCCCTTGCCCCGACCGCGCGGCGCGCCGCGCGCCCCCTCGGCCTCCTCCTGTTCGCCCTCGCCCTCGCGGCGCCGGCGGCCCACGCCCAGTTCCAGACCAAGTGGGTCGCGGGCGGGTCGTTCCACAACTGGTACGCCTCGTCCGGCAGCGAGATCGAGGTCGGCCTCGTCAACGAGCAGCAGTACGGCTGGCGGTGGCCCGGCGTCTACGACTTCACCGACATGCAGGCCGCCAAGGGCCTCTGGCTCGGGGCCCGCAACGTGACCGACGAGTTCGGCGTGAGCTACCCCGTCCGCGTGGCCCACGTCGGCCCGCGCGTGAGCGGGAGCGGCGAGGTGTTCCCGACCGAGTTCGAGCTCGTCAGCAAGTACCCGCTCACGGTCGTGACCGTCGACGGCGACCAGTCGTTCGCCTCGGCCTCCATGGTCGTCGACCGCGTCGACCCGGACATGGCGCCGGACTTCATGCTGGTCAACCGGTTCAACACGCTCCTCGGCCTGACCGTCGAGCGCCGGGTCATGCAGTTCAGCCAGGAGTTCCACGACAACTACCACGTCATCGAGTACGTCCTGACGAACACGGGCAACACCGACGGCGACGCCGAGATCGAGCTCCCGAACCAGACGCTCGAGGACGTCATCGCGTACTTCCAGTACCGGATGGCCGTCTCGGCCGAGACGCGCTACGTCATCGGCAACCCGACCGGCTGGGGCAAGAACACCATGAACGACGCCCGCGGCGACGGGACGCAGGTCGACCCCGAGGACGAGCAGTTCCGGGCCCAGTTCGCCTGGCACGGCTTCTTCCCCACCCGCGAGGTCAGCTACGACAACCTCGGCGGGTCCATCCAGCGCGTGGCCACGAACGTCTCGGCGGCCGACACGCTCGGCCGGCTCGGCGCCCACGCCTTCGTCGGCGTCGTGACGCTCCACGCCGACGCCTCGGCCTCCGACGACACCGACGACCCCGGCCAGCCGGCGACGACGAACTGGCTCGGCTCCGACGACGCCATCCTGTCCAACAACGACGCGTTCAGCATCGGCCGGATGACGTCCGAGTACAACCTCATGGCGCAGGGCCACAAGGCCCCGCGGCACGCGCTCGCCGTCGAGCCGAGCGGGCTCCCCGGCTTCCTCAACCCGACGCGCGACCCGTCGGCGGCCGAGGGCCAGGCGAACTCGGGCGGGTACTCGTTCGCCAACGGGTTCGGGCCGTACACGCTGGGGCCGGGCGAGAGCGTCCGGTTCGTGACGGCCGAGGGCGCCGCGGGCCTGAGCCGCGCGGCCGCGGCCTCGATCGGGCGCCAGTTCAAGGAGTCCGGCAACGACTCCGGCGCCGCGCTGAGCTACGCCGGCGAGTCGATGACCAAGAACGAGTGGGTGTTCACGAGCCGCGACTCGCTGTTCCAGACGTTCCGCCGGGCGCTCGCCAACTACGACGCCGGCTACGCCATCCCCGAGCCGCCGGCCCCGCCGCGGACGTTCGACGTGTCCGGCGGCGGCGACCGGATCGTCCTCACGTGGGAGCCCAACGCCGACGGCCCGGCCCCCGACCGCTGGGAGATCTTCCGGGCCCAGTCCGACCGCGACAGCTCCTACACGCTCATCCACACGGCCGGGCCGGGCGAGACGAGCTACGAGGACACGACGCCGGTCCGCGGCGTGAACTACTTCTACTACCTCCAGGCCGTCCGCGACGGGGCCGCCAACGACGGGTCCGGCCTGACGCCGGCCGGCCGCGACCTCCGGAGCTCGCGCTACGCGACGCAGACCTACGACGGCACGACGCTCAAGCGCCAGCAGGGCGAGGCGCTCGAGGACATCCGCGTGGTCCCCAACCCCTACTACATCGGCGCCAGCCGCGGGGCCGGGGGCGAGCAGGCCCTCCGCTTCCCGGACCGGAACGACAAGCTGGCCTTCTTCAACATCCCGGGCGTCTGCCGCATCGACATCTACACGGAGCTCGGCGAGCTCATCGACACGATCGAGCACACCGACGGGAGCGGCGACGAGTTCTGGGACCACACGACGTCGTCGCGGCAGGTCGTCGCGAGCGGGCTCTACATCGCCGTGATCACCGTGACCGAGGACGTCGCGGACCCCGCGACCGGCGAGGTCCTCTTCGAGGCCGGCGAGCAGGCCGTCCGGAAGTTCGTCATCATCCGCTAGCGGCCCGCCGACCGCCCCGGTCGGCCCCTCCCCTCCCCCCATGCCGACGTCTCCCATGCCGCTCGCCCGCCTCGCCGCGCTGACCTCGTCGACCGTCCGGGTCGCCGCGCTCCTCGCCCTCCTCATCGGGCCGCTGGCCCACGCCCAGCAGGTCGAGGAGCGCGACAAGCTGGCCCAGGCGGGCATGAAGTTCCTCAGCGTCAGCGCCGACCCTCGGGCGGCCGGCCTCGGCGGCGCCGCGACGGCGCTCCAGGCCGGCCCCGGCGCCCTGTTCTACAACCCCGCCGGCCTCTCGCGCGTCGAGGGCGGCGTCGGCGCGTTCCTCGGGCAGACGACCTGGATCGCCGACATCGACTACAACCACGGGGCCGTCTCGCTGGCCCCCGCCGGCGGCCGGTTCGGCGTGCTCGGCGTGTCGGTGATGGCCGTCGACTACGGCGAGCTCCAGGAGACCGTCTTCGACGCGGGCTCCGAGGCGGGCTACCGCGACCTCGGCACGTTCTCGCCGACGGCCTACGCCTTCGGCCTCGGCTACGCCCGGACCGTGACCGACCGGTTCTCGGTGGGCGGCCAGGTCAAGGTGGTCGGGCAGAACTTCGGGAGCGTCGCGACGGCGTTCACGCCCGGCGAGGGCGACGCCGAGGGGTCGTTCACGCGCGAGGACGTCTCGGAGAGCGTGTTCGCCTACGACTTCGGCGTGCTCTACGACACGCCGGTCCCCGGCCTCGCCTTCGCCGTGAGCGCCCGCAACTTCTCCCAGCAGGCGGCCTTCGGCGACGGCGAGAGCTTCCAGCTCCCGCTCACGCTCCAGATCGGGGCCTCGCTCGACACGCAGGGCCTGACCGGGCTCGACCCCGACGTCCACCGCCTCGTCCTCGCCGTCGACGCCGAGGACCCCTACGACTACGCCGGCCAGATCGAGGTCGGCGGCGAGTACACGTTCGCCAACACGCTCTCGCTCCGGGCGGGCGGCGTGTTCCCCTCCGACGTCCAGGGCGTCAGCTTCGGCGCCGGGCTGAAGCAGCGCCTCGGCGGCGTCGGCTTCGGGGCCGACTACTCGTACAGCTCCTTCGAGGTGTTCGACGCCGTCCACCGCGTCGCCGTCCGGTTCGACCTCTGACCCGGCCGCCCCGCCGTTCGCCCGGCCCCGCCCGCCCCTCCATGCTGACTCCGTCGACCTTGCGGTTCCGTCTCGCCTCCCTCTTCTGCCTCGCCCTCGTCCTCGCCGCCTGCGATTCCGGCGAGGGGTCGAGCCTCTACGACCCCGACGCCGGGACCGGCCCCGCCCCCGTCATCTCGTCGGTCAGCCCGGAGGGCACGGTCCTCGCGGGGATCGACGTGATCACGATCGAGGGCCAGAACTTCTCCGACGACCCGGCCCTGGTGCGCGTCGTGTTCGACGACCAGCAGGGCAACTCGGCCACGGGGCGGGTCCTGTCGGCCAGCCCGACGCGCCTCGAGGTCCAGACGCCGAACCTCCCGAACGCCGCGCTCCGCGTGCGCGTGGCCGTCGTCGGGGCGCGGGACTACAGCAACGCCGTCCCGCTCCCGCTCTCGCCCGCGCTCACGATCGTCGGGGCCATCGACCCGAACCGCGGCGAGAGCCCGCGCGCGCTCGGCAACGGCGACGACGGCTCGCTCTACGCCACGCTGTACGTCGAGGGCGCCGCCGCCGGGATCCTCCGGTTCGCGCCCGACGGCACGCGCTCGACCTACTCGACCGAGGGCACGCTCTGGACCGGCCTCGCGCCCGCCGCCGCCGGCACGCTCTTCGGCGTCCGCCAGAACCGCGGCGTCTACACGGTCCCGGCCGGCGCCTCCAGCACGGTGACCGTGCGGAGCATCCCGTCCGGGAACACGCTCCGCGACGTGGCCGCCGCCGGCGACGGGACGTTCTGGACGGGCGGGACGAACACGAACGTCGACGCCCGCGCGCTCTACCGGTTCGACGCGGCCGGGGCCGTCACGGCGACCGTCCCGTTCGGCGAGCCCGTCACGTCGCTGACCGTCGCTGACGGCGCGCTCTACGTGGCGTCCGTGACGACCGACGCCGGCTCCGTGGTCGACAGCAAGGTGTGGCGCTTCCCGCTCACCCCCGACGGCCTCGGCGCCGGCGAGGTGCTCCTCGACGTGACCGCCCAGTTCGGCGCGGGGGTCGGGGCCAACGCCGTCGCCGTCGCGGCCGACGGGACCGTGTTCGTCGCGACGAACGCGGCCGACCCGCTCCTCACGGTCTCCCCGGACGGCACGGCCGCCCCCCTCTACCCGGGCATCCTCCCCTCCCCGCTCGTCGACCTCGCGTGGGGCACGGGCGAGGTGCTCTACCTCCTCCAGGGCCTCACGCCGGCCGAAGTCGAGTCGCCCACGGGCGGCTTCCTCGACCTCTTCCGCCTCCAGGTCCGGACCCCCGGCCCCTACGCCGGGACGTAGGCCTCGTTATCCACTCCCCTCCCGCGACCGCGGGAGCCCTCGCGGCGTCCGCCGCATCATTTCCCCCCTCACCATGCAGCGATTGCTACTCACCCTCGCGCTCGCCCTGCCCCTCGCCGCCAACGCGCAGGGGGTCTGGGAGTTCGAGACGGACTTCCCGGCCGACACGGACCGCCAGTTCAGCAGCACCCACGGCCTGGCCGTCGACGGCCAGGGCCTCGTCTGGGTCCAGCCCCACAACCTCGTCGACAGCGTCCAGGTCGCCGGCGAGTACCGCGCCAGCGGGACCGTCACCGTGTTCTCGCCCGACGGCACCGAGGCGGCCTGCTCGCCCGTCCGGTTCCTCGCCGACGCCTCCGGCGCGGTGACGGACACGCTCGGGATCGGGACGAACGCCTCGGGCAGCCTCGAGACGCAGACCGGCCGCGGCCTCACGGCGGACGTCAACGGTGACGTCCTCATCGTGTCCGGCAACCTCCTCTTCAAGGTCGACCACACGTCGTGCGGCGCCGGCCCCGCGCCGAACACCGTCCGGCTCCTGGCGAAGGCCCAGCCGTTCAGCGGCTCGATGATCGCGCCCGGCACGGACGCGGCCGGCAACTTCTACATCTCGCAGGTCGTCGGCAACGGCACCCAGCCCTACAAGATCCTCGACCCGAACCTCAACGAGCTCGCGGACATCGCCAACAACCGGACGTTCAACCGCGCCTCCCTCGCGGTCGACGACGGCGGCGGCGACGGCGGCGTGGCCATGTGGGACTTCAGCTACACGACCAACATGCCGGCCGTCTGGTACCGCCCGGACGACTTCTCCGACTTCGACTCGCTCGGCGTGACCCCGATGGGCATGGCCATCGAGTCGGCGACGATCCAGGAGGCCACCGGCTACCTCTGGTTCAGCTCGGGCAGCCCGGAGAACCCGCCCGCGCCGGGGACCCCCTGGGTCGCCAACACGTGGTACGGCTTCGCCCTCGAGGACCTCTTCGAGTTCGACGGCAACGGCGACATCACGGCCACCATCGAGGTGCCGACGCCGCGCGACAGCATCACGTGGAACGACCCGGCCACGCCGGGCCGCCCGCGCGCCATCGCGTTCAGCGCCGACGGCATGACGGCCTACGTGGGCCAGTTCAGCCAGCCCGTCCCGGCCACGCAGAAGTTCGTCAAGATGGACACGGCCGAGGAGGGCGCCCCGCAGTGGGCCGCCGTCGTCGACGTGGCGCAGAACACGCCGAACCCGGTCTCCAGCCGGACGACGATCTCGTTCACGACCCGTGAGGCCGGCACCGTCCGGATCCGCGTGTTCGACGCGTCCGGCCGCCAGGTCGCGACCGTTGCCGACCGGGCCTTCGCGACCGGGACGCACGCGGTGGACTTCGACGCCTCCGGCCTCGCGGCCGGCGTCTACGTCTACTCGGTCGAGGTCAACGGCTTCGGCACGGCCCGCCAGATGACGGTCGTCCGGTAACCCGGCCGTCTGACGACCCTCGTCAAAGGGGGGCGCTGGGCACCCGCTCAGCGCCCCCTTTCTATCTCCCCCCTCCCACCCATGCGCACGCTCCTCCCCCTCCTCCTCTTCGCCGCCCTGGCGATCCCCGGACGCGCCCAGCCCGACAAGTACGAGTTCCGCGGGGCCTGGATCGCCACGGTCGCCAACCTCGACTGGCCCAGCTGCACGTCGGGCTGCTCGTCGGCCGTCCAGCAGCAGGACCTCATCGAGATCCTCGACGGGCTCCAGTCGGTCGGCGTCAACGCCGTCGTGTTCCAGGTCCGGACCGAGTCCGACGCCCTCTACGACTCGCCCTTCGAGCCGTGGTCGTTCTGGCTGACCGGCCAGCAGGGCCAGGCCCCGGAGCCGTACTACGACCCCCTCACGTTCGCGGTCGAGGAGGCCCACGCGCGCGGGATGGAGCTCCACGCCTGGATCAATCCGTACCGGGCCGACCGCGGCTCCAGCTACGTCAAGGACGAGACGCACGTGACCCGGGCCCACCCGGAGTGGATCCTCTCGTTCTCGACCGGGATCAAGATCCTCGACCCCGGCCTCCCGGAGGTCCGCGACCACGTGGCCTCGGTCGTCGGCGACATCGCCCGGCGCTACGACATCGACGGCGTCCACTACGACGACTACTTCTACCCGTACCCCGGGACCGGCTTCTCCGGGATCACGGACGAGGACGACGCCACGTTCGCGGCCCACCCCCGCGGCTTCTCGGACCGCGGCGACTGGCGGCGCGACAACGTCAACCTGCTCGTGGCGCAGATCCAGGACACGCTCCAGGCCGTCCGGCCGGAGGCCGTCCACGGCGTGAGCCCGTTCGGGATCTGGAAGAACGGCGTGCCGTCGGGCGTCCGCGGCCTCGACGCCTACAGCACGATCTACGCCGACGCGACGGCGTGGCTCGACGCGCAGACGATCGACTACCTCACGCCCCAGCTGTACTGGTCCTCCGACGCCATCATCAACGGGTCGTACAACTTCCAGCCGTTCGGGACGCTCGCCTCGTGGTGGGCCTCCGTCCGGAACGACCGGCACCTCTACCCGGGCCTGGCGGCGTACCGCACCGGGCAGGCCGGCTTCGACGCGAGCGAGATCCCCGACCAGATCCGCATCACGCGCGAGCGCGAGGGCGTGGACGGGACCGTCCTCTTCCGCGCGAACGCGGGCGTGCTCCGCTCGAACCAGGGCCTCCGCGACTCGCTCCAGACCGACCTCTACGCGACGCCCGCGCTGCCGCCCGTCATGGCCTGGAAGAGCCAGGACGCGCCCGGCGCCCCGACCGGGCTCGCGCTGACCGAGCCCACGGGCGGCGAGCCCGGCCAGGTGGACCTCTCGTGGACGGCGCCCGCCAGCGGCGCCGCCGACGCCCGGTTCTACGCGGTCTACCGCGTCCGGACGGGCGAGGACGGCGACCTCGGCGCCGCGATGGCGGACCCCGCCAACCTGGCCGGCGTGACCGGCGGGACGACGTTCTCGGACGTCCTCCTCGACGGCGGCCCGTACACCTACGTCGTGACGGCCGTCAGCGCCAACTCGATCGAGAGCGCGCCGAGCGACCCGGCGTTCAAGTCGGGCGACGTGGCCGCCGAGGCCGGGCCGGGCGCCTCGCTCCGGCTCGACGCCCCGCGCCCGAACCCGGCCGCCGGCCCGGTCACGGTCCCGTTCACGCTGGCCGACGCCGCCGACGTCACCCTCCGCGTGGTCGACGTGCTCGGCCGCGAGGTCGCGACGCTCGTCGACGGCCCCCGGCCGGCCGGCGCGCACGTGGCGACGTGGCGGCCCACCGCCGCCGGCACGGTCCTCCGCGTCCTCGCCGACGGGCGCCAGCGGGCCACGCGCCGCGTGGCGGTCATCCGCTAGGCCCTCCCTCCGCGGCGGGCCGGGACCCACGGGGCGC
>CAXRFJ010000413.1:0-2070 GCA_964229475.1 Rubrivirga sp. | reverse complement strand
AGCACGACGTAGCGGGACTGGACGTCGACGACGCGCTCGGCGCCGGACACCTCGACCACCGTCGGGCACACCCGGGGGCCGGTCACGACCGTGACGTCGAACGTGCCCGTGGCGGGGAGCGCGACGTCGGTCGTCGTCGTGGCGCCGTCGGGCCGGCGCGCTTCGAGGCGGTACGTCCGGCCGGGCGCGACGTCGGCCGTCGTCCAGAACAGGTGGGCCGGGCCGGAGGCGAACGCCCGGACCCGCTGGCGCAGCGTCACCTCCCCCCCGCCCCCGAGGTCCGCCAGCGTGACGGTCGCGTCGATCGGCTCCGGGTCGCCGTCCGCGGTGCGCGCGAGGGGCTCGACGCGGACCCACTGCGTGTCGGCCGATGTGTCGAGGTAGCCGCTCAGCGAGAACACCCGGTCCGACGGCTCGATGGGGTCGAGCGGGACCTCGCACGCCGCGAGGCCGACGAGGGCGAGCAGGAGGCCGAAGCGCGTCATGGTCGAAAGCAGGGCGCGACGGGCCGAACGTACGGAGCCCACTCGGACACGACGCCGCCCACGAACCCGACGCCGCCCTCGATCTCGCCCTCCGCCCCCAGCGTGGGGTCGACGAGCACGTCCTCGATCGTCGCCCCGGGCGCGACGGGCCAGTCCGACGCCACGGACACGCGGATCCGGGCGCTCACGATCTCTCCGGCCCCGAGCGCGACGCGGGCGTCGTCGCCGAAGTAGAGCGAGACGCGCTGGGTCCCGTCGGCCGACCGCGCGACCCGGGCCGCGTGGCTGACCCGGACGTCGGAGACCCGGCCCCGGCGCGCGACGCGGAAGACGGCCTGGACGTCCGCCACGTCGACGTCGCCCGCGACCGCCCCGACGGCCGGGCAGCTCGGCAGGTCGGACGCGACCGAGACGGCGTAGGCCGCCGTGTCGGGCGTGACGACGGTCGCCGCGGCCGGGCCCGCCTCGGTGCCGACGCCGAGGCGGTAGGTCCGGCCGGGCGCGACGTCGGCCGTCGTCCAGAACAGGTGGGCCGGGCCGGCGGCGGTGGGCCGCACCCGCTGCGCGAGCGTGGCGCCCTCGCCGGTGGCGACGTCCGTGAGCGCCGGCGCGATCGGGAGCGGGCCGGGGCTCGTCCCGGCCGCGGCGTCGAAGAGCTCGACGCGGACCCACTGCGTGTCGGCCGAGGCGTCGAGGTAGCCGCTGAAGGCGACCACGTCGTCCGTCGGCGCGCGCGGGTCGAACGGGACCTCGCAGGCGGCGAGCGCGACCAGCCCCACGAGGAGACCGAGGCGGGTCACGGCGTCCGGAGCCGCGCCGAGACGTAGGGGATCAGCGGGAGCTGGTCCACGCGGCGCCCGCGGAAGACGTCGTAGTAGAACACGTTGTCGCGGTTGTACGTGTTGATCGCGCCGGCCCGGAGGTCGAGCGCCGCGTCGCCGACCCGGAGGTCCGTGCCGACCGACAGGTCGAGCCGGTGGTAGGCCGGGAGCCGCCCGTTGAACGGCCGCTCGAACACGACGCGCGGGTAGCCGGGGTCGGTCGTGACCTCGGGCAGCCCGAACGGCGGGACGACCACGTCGAACCCGTACGGCCGCGTGTACGGCAGGCCGGACCCGTATTGCCAGCGCGCCCCGGCCTCGACCCGCCCGAGGTCGAGCTGGAGCGCCATCTGGAGCTGGTGGCGCCGGTCGTGGGCCGGGTGGTAGCGGTCGTAGGGCTGGCCGCCGCGGACGAGGAAGGGGCCGTCGACCGCCTGGTACTCGGTGACGCCGTAGGCGTAGGACACGTAGGTGTAGGCCGGCCCGCGCTGCCACTCGACGCGGGCGTCGGCGCCGTAGGAGGTCGAGCGGGCCTCGACGGGGAGGACCGTGAACTGCGTCCGCGCGCTCCAGATCGGGATCGGCAGCCCGTCGATCCGCCGCGCGTAGCCCTCGACGCCGACGCGGAGGCCGCGCGCGAGGGGCACCGTCGCGCCGGCGAGCGCGTGGAGCGCCGTCTGCTCGTCGAACCCCTCCGGCGGGCCGGTCCACGCGATGAACGGCGACGCCGCGTCGCGCTCGTCGGTCAGCCCCACGCGCGACTG
>CAXRFJ010000412.1:0-3113 GCA_964229475.1 Rubrivirga sp. | reverse complement strand
GTCCGGGTCGACCCCGCCGAGGTCCGCCGCCTCCGGGCCGCGCTCGACGTGCTGGCCTCGCCCGCCTCGGCGCCGCGGCGGGGCCGGTCAGCGGCGCGTCCGGGACTCGGCCGTCGTCGCCAACACGCCGTCGCCGCTGGCCGCCTCAAACGCCATGGTGAGGTCGAACTGCTCCGGGGTCAGGCGCCCGTCGATGTCGAGGGCGACCGGCACGCCGCCCAGCGTCGAGGAGCCGCCACCCGAGATGTCCCCGTCGCTGCCGACGACGAACTCGAACGGGCCCTCCCAATCGGCCGGACGGGAAAAGCGGATGCCCGTCTCGTCCCACGCCCCCGCATAGACGAAGTCACCGTCGTAGGGGCTGCGGACCGTCAGCGAGACCGTCTGGGATGGACCCGGAGCCAGGACGAGAGTGATCGGCTCCGTCTCCGGCTCGTCGCCGCCGGTGTAGGTGTAGACGCCGTCGTACGTGCCGGCCACCTCGGCGAGATCGAACGCCCCCTCCGACGAGTCGCAGGCGGAGATGGATAGAAGGGTGAGAAGGATTGCAGCTGCACGTGTGCTCATGGACGACGACAGGAGTGTGGACGGGACGCCGTCCCAACGCGGCCCCGAACGGGTTCGTACCTCCCGCAGAGACACACCGTTGTTCCGAAGCGGTGGACCCGGCGCTCGCCACTCCGCGTCTCGTCGGCCCCCGCTCCTCTCCCATGACCGACGCCGACCGAACCGACCGCGCCCTCGACAAGCAGGTCGCCGCCCTTGGGATCCCCGAGATCCACCGCCACATCCTGCTCTGCGCGGAGCCGACCAAGCCCAAGTGCTGCGACGCCGAGACGAGCGGGGCGTCGTGGGCCTTCCTCAAGGCGCGGCTCGACGAGCTCGGCCTGACGGGCGCCGGCGGGATCTACCGGACCAAGGCGAACTGCCTCCGCGTGTGCCTCGCGGGCCCGATCGCCGTCGTGTACCCGGAGGGCGCGTGGTACCGCTCGTGCACGCCCGAGGTGCTGGAGCGGATCATCCAGGAGCACCTGGTCGGCGGGCGCGTCGTCGAGGAGTTCCTCATCGCCCGCCGCCCTCTGCCCGCGGCCGAGTAGCCGGCCTACGCCGCCTCGACGCCGAGGCGGGCGGACTCGGCCTCCAGGGTGGTGGCGCGGACGAACGAGCCGAGGAGGGTCGCGCTCGTGCAGTCGTCGACGCGGACGACGGCGTAGTCGCCCTTCTCCAGCCCGGCCGGCCGGTCGAACACGACCATGTGGTTCGTGTCGGTCCGCCCGCGGAGCTGGTCGTCGGACCGCTTCGAGGTGCCCTCGACGAGGACGGTCTGCTCGGTCCCGACGCGCCGGCGGTTGCTGGCGAGCGAGTGCTCGGTCTGGAGCGTGATGATCTCCGAGAGCCGCGCCTTCTTGACCGCCTCCGGCACGTCGTCGGCGTACTTCCGCGCCGCGTAGGTGTCGGGCCGCTCGGAGTAGGCGAACATGAACGCGTGGTCGTACTCGACCGCCCGCATGAGCGAGAGCGTGTCGGCGTGCTCGGCGTCGGTCTCGCCGCAGAAGCCCGCGATGAGGTCGGTCGAGAACGCGATGCCGGGGACGATGGCGCGCGCCCGCTCGATGAGGTCGAGGTAGTGCTCGCGCGTGTACGTCCGCCGCATCCGCCGGAGCACGTCCGAGTTGCCGTGCTGGACCGGGAGGTGGATAAAGTCGCAGACCGTCGGCCGCTCGCGGTGGACGTGCAGCAGGTCGTCGGAGCAGTCCTTCGGGTGGCTCGTCGAGTAGCGGATCCGGAGCTCCGGCGACAGGAGCGAGATCCGGTAGAGCAGCTCCGCGAAGTCGACCGCCGTCCCGTCCTGCTCGACGCGGTACGAGTTGACGTTCTGGCCGAGCACCGTGACCTCCTTGTAGCCGGCGTCGACCAGCTGGCCGACCTCCGAGAGGATGCTCGTGACCGGCCGGCTCCGCTCGCGGCCGCGCGTGAACGGGACCACGCAGAAGGCGCACATGTTGTCGCACCCGCGCATGATCGAGACGAACGCGCTCACGCCGTTCGTGTCGTAGCGGACGGGCGCGAGGTCGGCGTACGTCTCCTCGCGCGAGAGCTGGACGTTGACGGCGGCCTGCCCGGAGTCGCGGGACTCCGAGAGCAGCCGCGGGAGGTCGCGGTAGGCATCGGGCCCGACGACGAGGTCGACCAGGCGCTCCTGCTCGAGGAGCTTCGACCGGAGCCGCTCCGCCATGCACCCAAGCACGCCGATCTGGAGGCCCGGCTGGCTCTTCTCCTTCCGCGCCCGGATGTGCGTGAGCCGGCCGCGCACGCGGTCCTCGGCCTTCTCGCGGATCGCGCACGTGTTGATAAGGACCACGTCGGCGTCCTCCTCGCGCTCGGCCAGCGCGTAGCCCTCGCCGCCGAGGATCGACGCGACGAGCTCCGAGTCGGCCACGTTCATCTGGCAGCCGTACGTCTCGATAAAGACGCTCCGGCCGTTGGTGCCGGCGCGCGGGGCCACGACGCGCGGCTGGTCGGCGCCGCGGGCGTCGGGGGCGGACGAGACGGGGGCGGGGGCGTCCGCCTCGGTGTCGAGGTCGAGGACGTCGAGGTCGGCGATGGGCTGCATCTCCTGGGCGTTTTCCGAGCGGAGAAGCTACGGCCGGAGGGCCCCGACACCGGGCTAGGCTTCGGTGGAGACGCCTCCCAAACAGACCGCCGCCCCGCAGGCCTTACGGGGCCAGACGGGGCGGCGGGGAATCGAGCGTGCGGAGAGGGCCCTGAGAAAGAGAGGAGGGCTGGCTCTGGGGTGAAGGGCGGGGCGAGCCGATGGGCTCCGGCGCTCGACGCTCAGGTCTCGGGGCTAGAACAGGGCGACGCCCAGGAGGGCGGCGGAGAGCGCGCCGAGACGCACGATGAGAGCGTGGGGGGTCGAGACGAGACGGGCGGGAACGGAGAGAGCGGTCACGATGCCAGGGGGCGCAGTGTGCCTCGATCCCTTGCAGGGGCCGTGCCAGCGCCCGCCGCCCTGACAGACCGCCCGCACGCTTGAGAGATCGGAAGAGCGTCGTGTAGGGAAAGAGTGTAGACGAGCGTGTAGATCTCGGTGGTCGCCGTATCATTAAAAA
>CAXRFJ010000411.1:0-2062 GCA_964229475.1 Rubrivirga sp. | reverse complement strand
CCCACGCCGGCACGAGCGCGGCGCGGGCCCCGGGCGCCACGTCCCACACGACCGTCAGCCGGTCGCCCACGCGGACGGCCTCGAGCGCGAGGTACCGCTCCAGCACGTCGAGCTCGCGCGCCAGCGGGACCTCCGTCGCCCCGTCGGCCTCGAAGCTGGACCGGAGGAGGTCGCCGAGCTGGCCGAGCATCGTGACGGCCCGGTCGGGCTCGCCCTTGCGGACCGTCGCGCCGACGGCGTGGAGCGCGTTGAACAGGAAGTGCGGGCGGACCTGCATCCGCAGCGCGCGGAGCTCGGCGTGGGCGAGGTCGGCCTCGAGGGCGGCCTCGCGGCGCTCGCGCTGGCGGGCGCGGCCGGCGGCCAGGAGCGCCCACGTCGCGGCGACCACGAGCCCGTAGGCCACGACGTTGACCGGGAAGCGGAGCGCGTAGTGCGTCTCGAACGTGGCCCACGTCCAGTCGCTGGGCAGGCCGGCCAGCCGGAACGCGGCGACGTTGCCGAGCGCGTGGGCCGCGAGCGCCGCCGCGGCCCCGGCGGCGTGCGCGCCGACGGTCTGCCAGGCCGGCGCCGTCCCGGGCTCGACGCGCGCCGCCAGCCAGACGACGGGCGGCGTGAGGAGCGCCCACAGGACCCAGTTCGGGAGCGTCGTCCACAGCGCGGCGCGCCAGGCGACGGGCTCGCCCGCGAGCGTCTGCTCGATCGAGATCTGGCCCAGCGCGATGACGGCCGGGACGGCCCACAGCGCGGCGACGGCCAGCGCGGCGCGACCCAGCGGCCACGGCGCCGGCCGCGCCCGCGCGGGGCGGGCGACGGGGACCGACGGGGCGGAGGCCGGGAACGCCATGGCCTCAGGATGAGGCGCCCGCCGCCCCAGTTCCTCCGGCCCCGATCCTCCGGCCCCTCCTGACCCCGCCCGCCGCGGCGGGCGGAGCCGCTACGCGGTCACGGCCTCGCGCGCGTCCTCCGTGACGCGGACGTCGGTCAGGTCGCCGTGGACGTCGATGAGGGCCTCCATCCGGGCGCTCGCGCGGAGCAGCTGGCGGGAGAACGCGTCGGGCGAGTCGGCCTGCCCGAGCAGGAAGTCGAGGGCCAGCAGCACGAACGAGAGCGGGACGAGGAAGGCGGCGACGAGGCTCGCCATCCAGAGCCGCAGGTTGTAGGTGACGACGGCGGAGGCGAGCGTGGCGCGGGGTCCGGGCATGGGACGGGCGGAAAGCGAGGTGCGCCTCCCCCTACGGCCTGGCCCCGGCCGGGTTACGCCGCGCCGAACCCGCGGGCGGCCTGCTCGACCTCGTCCCGGAACAGCCGGAACCACGGCGTGTAGCGGTCCGGGCGGCCCTCGACGTCGGCGCGGAGGACGTCGGCCTCGGCCCACTCCCAGCCCGAGACCTCGGCGGCGGCCGGGACGGGCTCGCCGTCGAACCGGCCCACGAACACGTGGTCGAGCTCGTGCTCGACGAGCCGCTCGGGCCCGACGAGCTCGGCGCGGTACACGCGGGCGAACGCCGGCCGGAGCAGGCAGCGGACGCCCATCTCCTCGTCGAGGCGCCGGCTCGCGGCGTCGGCCGGGAGCTCGCCCGGCCGCGGGTGCGTGCAGGCCGTGTTCGACCACAGCCCCGGCGAGTGGTACTTCCCGTCGGCGCGGCGCTGGAGGAGCCAGCGGCCCCGGTCGTCGAACAGGAACACCGAGACGGCCCGGTGGAGCCGCCCGTCGCGGTGGACCGCCAGCTTGTCGGCCGTCCCGATCTCGCGGTCGGCGGGGTCGACCAGGACGACGCGCTCGGGGGGGAGGATCTCGCTCATGCTCGGAAGGATGCGGCCGCGGGCGTCCCGGGCGCGTCAGGCGTCTCCGGACTCCAGGCGGATCCGCTCGACGTCGTCGAAGGATAGGGACAGCGTCCCGTCGCGCTCGACGCGCCGCTCGACGTCGGGCGGAACGCGGACGAGGTCGACGGGCGCGCGGCGCGGCCGGCCGCCGAGGGCCCTCCGGACGATCGCCTCGTGCGGCGCCAGCCGCTCGTCCCACCGCGCCAGCGCGAAGTGCGTGCCCGGGAACCGCCGG
>CAXRFJ010000410.1:0-5410 GCA_964229475.1 Rubrivirga sp. | reverse complement strand
TCCCCGCCCGCGAGGCCACCACGCGCCTCCTCGACATCGAGCACAACGTCGGGCGGACGGGCGTCATCAAGCCGCTCGCGATCCTCGAGCCCGTCGAGGTGGGTGGCGTGACGGTCTCCAAGGCCACGCTCCACAACGCCGACTACATCACGGCCCGTGACATCCGCGTCGGCGACGACGTCGTCGTCAAGCGGGCTGGCGACGTGATCCCGGCCGTCGTCGGGCCCGTCGGCGCCGAGCCGGACCGCGACCGCGCGGTCTACGAGCCGCCCACGACGTGCCCCGTCTGCGGGAAGCCCGTGGCGCGGCCCGAGGGCGAGGTCGACATCCGCCACACCGAGGGCGGGTGCCCGGCGCAGCTCAAGCGCGCCGTCGAGCACTTCGTCGCCCGCAACGCGCTCGACGTGGACGGGATCGGCTCGAAGGGCGCCGCGCTCCTCGTCGACGTCGAACTGATCGAGGACCTGCCGGACCTGTTCGAGCTCGACCGCGACGACCTCCTCGCGCTGGAGGGCTTCCAGGACAAGAAGGCCGACAAGCTGCTCGCCGGACTGGAGGCCGCCAAGTCGCGCCCGCTCGCGCGCCTGCTATTCGGGCTCGGGATCCGACACGTGGGGGAGACCGTCGCCCGGGAGCTCGTGGCGCACCACGAGAGCCTGGAGGCGCTCGCGGCCGCGTCCGGCGAGGACCTCGAAGCGATCGACGGGATCGGCCCGATCGTGGCCGAGAGCGTCGTCGAGTGGTTCGAGGACGAGGCCAACCGGGCGACCGTCGCGCGGCTCCGCGAGCTCGGCGTCAACACCCGGCGCCAGCCGGGCGAGCGGGTCGCGACGGCCATCGACGCGTCGGCGCCGCTCGTGGGCAAGACGGTCGTCCTCACCGGCACGCTCCCGACGCTCACGCGGCCCCAGGCGAAGGCGCTGGTCGAGGAGGCGGGCGGGAAGGTGACCGGGAGCGTCTCCAAAAAGACCGACCTCCTCGTCTTCGGCGAGGCGGCCGGGTCGAAGCTGGCGAAGGCCGAGGAACTCGGCGTGCCGCGCGTCGACGAGGACGGCCTCCGCGCGATCCTCGACGGCGCGCCGATCCCCGGCGACGAACCGGTTCCCGAGGACGCCGATGCGGTCGAGGACGCCGACGCGACGACCGAGGCCGCCTCGGTCGGGACGCCGGCAGAGCCGAAAAAGACGGGCGGGTTCGACATGACGATCGTCCGCGGCGACGGCGAGACGGAGCAGGGCGACCTGTTCGGGTCGTGATCGAGTCCGTCCGCCAGGGGTTCGCCAGGCGCGCCGTCCGGTCGGCCCTCGCCGCCCGCCAGCCGCGCCCGCTGCCGGCCCTCTCCGAGCGGCGCGTGCTCGTCGTGCTGCCCGACGACGCGGCCGGCCAGCGCGCCGCCTGGGACCTCCTCGCGCGGCTCGACGTGCCCGCCCACCGGGTCCGGCCCGTCCTCCTGGGGAGCCTCCAGACCGACCCGCCCGGCCCGTTCGCCCCGGACGTCCAGATCCTCGGCGACGACGACCGCGACTGGCGCCGCCTCCCGACCGCCGCCGTCCGCGCGCGCCTGTGGGCGCCGCCCCCCGACGTGGCCCTCAACCTCGCCGACCCGGCCGATCTTGGGGCGGCGCTGCTCGCCGGCGCCTCGCCCGCGGCCGTCCGCATCGGGCGGCACCACCCCGACCGCGAGGCGCTCTACGACCTCATGATCCAGGGCGAGCCCGACGCCGCCTCCGCCGCCGTCGCCCTCGGGCGGCTCCTCGACCGGCTCGACCCGCCGGTCCTCCCCGCCCGCTAGCCCGTGCTGACGCCCCTCGACCTCGTCGTCCTCGCGCTCTACGCCGTCGGCGTCGTCGCCTTCGGCCTGAAGGCCGGCGGCCGGCAGACCTCGACGCGCGACTACTTCCTGGGCGGGCGCGACCTCCCGTGGTGGGCCGTGTGCTTCTCGGTCGTCGCGACGGAGACGAGCACGCTGACCGTCATCGGCGTCCCGGCCGTGGCCTACGGCGGGGCGCTCACGTTCCTCCAGCTCACGATCGGGTACGTCATCGGGCGCGTGGTCGTGGCGTACGTCCTCCTGCCGCGGTACTTCCGGGGCGAGCTCCAGACGGCGTACGCGTTCCTCGGCGACCGCTTCGGCGACGGGATGCGCGGGCTCGCGTCGGTCACGTTCCTCGTCACCCGCCTCTTGGCCGATGGCGTCCGCCTGTTCGCGACGGCGATCCCGATCCAGGTGGTCGCGCGCGCGGCCGGGTTCGAGGTCGGGTACCCGACCGTGATCCTCGCGATCGGCGTCGTGACGGCGGCCTACACGTACGTCGGCGGGCTGAAGGCCGTCGTGTGGATGGACGTCGTGCAGATGGGGATCTACGTCGGCGGCGCCGCGCTGGCGGTCGCCCTGCTCGCGCTGTCGCCGTCGGCCGGGTCGTGGGCCGCGGCCGCCGAGGCGGGCAAGCTCCAGGTCCTCGACCTCGGGTCCGGCGGGCTCGGCCTGCTCCTGACGTCGCCGTACGCGCTCCCGGTGGCCGTCCTCGGCGGCGCCGTGTTCGCCATGGCCTCGCACGGGACCGACCAGCTCATCGTCCAGCGGATCCTGGCCTGCCGCGACCTCGCGGACGGGCGGAAGGCGATGATCTGGAGCGGCGTGTTCGTGGTCGTCCAGTTCGCCCTGTTCCTGCTCGTCGGGCTGATGCTGTGGGTCCACTACGGCGGCGCCCCGCTCGCCGACCTCGGCCTCACGCGCGGCGACGAGGTGTTCCCGATGTACATCCTCAACGAGATGCCGGCCGGCCTGCGCGGCCTCCTGCTGGCGGGCATCGTGGCCGCGGCGATGAGCACGCTGTCGTCGTCGCTGAACGCGCTCGCGGGCTCGACGCTGATGGACCTCCTGGAGCGGTTCGGGCAGGCGCCCGAGACGCCCGAGAAGGCGCTCGCACTCAGCCGCGTGCTCACGCTCGTGTGGGCCGGCGTGTTCGTCGGCTTCGCGATGCTGTTCACCGGGCTCGACAACCCCGTCGTCGAGCTGGGCCTGGGGATCGCCGGGTTCACCTACGGCGGGCTGCTCGGGGCGTTCGCGCTCGGGCTCGTCTCGCGCCGCGCGCGCCAGCCGGACGCCATGATCGCCTTCGTGGTCACGATCGCGGCGATGGTGCTCCTCATCTTCGGGCTCTGGTGGAGCACGGAGACCGGGGCGTGGACGCTCGACTGGCGCCCGAACCCGGCGACGCGCGAGGCGCTCGGGCTCCGCGCCGTCGCGTGGCCGCTCTACCCGGTGATCGGGAGCCTGCTGACGGTGGCCCTGGGGAGCGCGCTCGCGCTCCGCCACGCGGGAGCCGATGCGCCGCCGGGGCGTCCCACGAGCCCATGAGCTTCCTCGACCGCCTCGGCCTCTCGCCCAAGCCCGGCCGCTACTCCCGGCGGGCGGGGCTCCGCGCGGACCGCCGGCCGGAGCGCGAGACGCCCACCATGTCGCGGCAGGAGGTGCTGTCGCGCGTCGGCCTGTTCCTGGCCCTCGCGACGCTCGCGCTCCTCGCGTTCCCCAACGTGACGGTCTACGACGGGACCGCCGAGCCCGGCGACGTCTGGCAGCAGGACGACGTCGTCGCCCCGTTCGACTTCTCGATCCGGCTGCCCGACTCGACGTTCGCGGCCCGCCGCGACTCGGTCCTCAGCTCGGAGGCCCCCATCTTCCGCGAGCGGACCGAGGCCACGGCCCAGACGCTCGCCCGGCTCGACTCCGTCGATGCCCGGCTCGACTCGGCGTTCGTGGCCTACGTCGACTGGCGGCAGGCGGCCGAGCGGCTCGAGGAGGCCCGCCGCGCCGACCCCGACCGCGAGGAGCAGCCCGACCTCGACGCGCTCCGCGCCGCCGTCCGCCGCGACTCGGTCCAGTACCTCGCCCAGCGCGAGGCCATCACGCTCAGCCTCAGCCCCCGCCAGTGGCAGCTCCTCCTCGCGTCGGCCTACGACGTGGCGACGGGGCAGCGGGGCGGCCCGACGCTCGACGACCAGCTCCTCGGCGAGGCCAGCCGGATCGCCCGCGAGCTCCTGCCGCGCGGCGTCCTCGACGTCGCCATCGACTCGGTCCGCGCGCCGACGCTGCTCGTCCAGGACCTCGAGAACCGGAGCGAGACCGAGCGCCAGCGGGAGGACGTCGTCGGGGCCGACCAGGCGCCCCTCATCGCCCGGCGGAGCCTGTTCGCGGCGTTCCCCGAGCGGCCCGACACGGTCGCCATCGGCGCGGCCCTCTTCGCCTCGGCGCTCGACCCGTCCCTCGTCTACGACGAGGAGGCGACCGAGCGGAAGCGCGAGCAGACGCTCCGGTCCGTGCTCCCGACGCGCGGCCGCGTCCGCGAGAACCAGATCATCATCCGGCGCTACGACGAGGTCACGGAGCAGCGCTGGCAGATGCTCCAGTCGCTCGAGTACGCCCAGCGCGAGCGGAGCGGCGACAAGACGTGGATCGTGACGGTGCTCGGGCGGACGATCCTCGTGTTCTCGGCCATCGCGCTCTTCTTCCTCTACACCTACCTCCTCCGGCCGACCCTCTTCGCCGACCTCCGCCAGTTCACGCTCGCGTGCATCGTGCTCGGGGCGGTCATCTTCGGGTACCTCATCGCGGGGGCCGTCGAGTGGGGCGCGGCGATCTACGTGGTCCCGGTGTCGCTGGCCTCGATCCTGCTCACGATCGTGTTCGACAGCCGCGTGGGCAGCTTCGCCACGCTCACGCTGGCGACGATCGGCGGGCTCGCCTTCGGCTACAACTTCCCGTTCACCTTCGCGACGCTCATCGTTGGCGTCCTGGCGGTGTTCTCGGTCCGCGACGTCAAGAACCGGAGCCAGATCCTGGCCTCGGCCGGCCTCGTGCTGCTGGCCTACGTCCTCGTCCTGCTCGGCCACGAGCTCCTCCGCGCCGACCCCTTCACGTCGGACTTCTGGGCCGACGTGATCGCCGTCGCGGTCAACGCCTCGCTGATCCTGCTCGCGGCGCCCGTGCTGTGGGGCATGGAGCGCGTCTTCGGCGTGACGACCGACATGACGCTCCTCGAGCTCTCCGACACGAACCGGCCGCTCCTCAAGAAGCTCTCGATGCAGGCGCCGGGCACGTTCAACCACTCGCTCCAGGTCGCCAACCTCGCCGAGGCCGCCGCCGACGCGGTCGGGGCGAACGCCCTCCGGGCCCGCGTCGGCGCGCTGTACCACGACATCGGCAAGATGCTGAAGCCGGAGTACTTCATCGAGAACCAGCAGCCGGGCGAGAACCCCCACGAGAAGCTCAAGCCGTCGATGAGCGCGCTCGTCATCGCCGCGCACGTGAAGGAGGGCGTCCAGCTCGGCCGCGAGCAGAACCTCCCGGAGATGGTCATCGACTTTATCGCGAGCCACCACGGGACGGGCCTCATCGAGTACTTCTACC
>CAXRFJ010000409.1:0-8777 GCA_964229475.1 Rubrivirga sp. | reverse complement strand
TCTACCAGTGTGACTGGAGTTCAGACGTGTGCTCTTCCGATCTCCCGCCACGCCGCCGCGATGGCTTCGGGCGCGTCGCCGTCGCGGAGCATCCGGCGGAGGCGGTCGGTGCCGGCCAGCTTGCCGAGCCAGGCGGCCTTGAAGTAGCCGCTGTGATCGGCGCCCTCGGCCTGCTCGTAGACGGCCGCGACGACCCACACGCCCGTCCGGACCGGCTCGAAGGCCGCCGGGTCGGTCACGACGAGGCGGACGCCGCCGACGGCGCGGCCCTCCCACTTCGGGTTCGTCGCTTGGCCCGGCAGGTCGACCGGCGTGAACGTCGCCGGCTCGAACCGGACGCCCGGGAGGCCCGCCTCGGTGAGCGCGGCGGCGAGGCGGGCGGGCTCGACCCACGGCGCGCCGACGTGCGTGAACGGGACGCGCGTGCCGCGCCCCTCGCTAGCGATCGTCCCCTCGAAGAAGCCGGTGCCCGGGTACACCCGCGCCGTCTCGACGTCCGGGATGTTGGGCGACGGCGGGATCCAGGGCAGGCCCGTGGCCTCCCACGCCATGCCGCGCTCGTAGCCGGCCATCTCGACCACGCGGAGGTCGAGGCCCTCCAGGCCGCCCAGCCAGCCCTCGCCCGCGATCATCCGCGCCAGCTCGCCGACCGTCAGCCCGTGCGTCACGGGGACGGGGTAGAGGCCGACGAACGACTCGTGCCGCGGCTCCAGCACGAACCCCTCGGCGCGGTCGCCGATGGGGTTGGGCCGGTCGAGGACGACGAACGGGATGCCGGCCTCGGCGGCGGCCTGCATGGCGTAGCCCATCGTCGAGACGTAGGTGTAGAACCGCGCGCCGACGTCCTGCATGTCGAACACGAGCGCGTCGAGGCCGCGGAGTTGGGCCTGGGTCGGTTTCTTGGTCGACCCGTAGAGGCTGTGGACCGGGGCGCCCGTCGTCGCGTCGCGGCCGCTGGAGACGCCGGCGCCCGCCTCGGCGTCGCCGCGGATCCCGTGCTCGGGCCCGAACAGCGCGCCGACGATCACGTTCGGCGCCTCGTGGAGCCGGTCGATCAGGTGCCCCGGCCCGCCGTCGGCGGTGTCGACGCGCGCCGTGTGGTTGGTGACGAGCCCGACCCGCATCCCGTCGAGCGGCCGGAACCGCTCGTCGACCAGCCGCTGGGCGCCGGTGACGACGGCCGCGCCGTCGGGACGGGGGGCGGGGGACTGGGGACTCCGGGGCCCGTCCGTCGGTTGAGCGCAGCCGGCGAGCAGGGACGAGAGAAGGACGAGAACCGGGATCATCGAGACGGGGTGGGGGAGTGCACGGCGTAAGAAACCCTCAGTCCCGAGTCCCTAGTCCCCCGGCCCTCAATTCCTCAGCCGCGCCGTGTAGCGGACGGTCTCGGTCTCGTCCGGGCCGAGCGTGACCGTGAACTGGGCCGTGCGGGCGTCGAGGCGCTCGTGGTCGTGCGTGGCGTCCGTGATCGTCCAGTCGCCCCAGAACACGCGCTCGACGACGTCGACCGTCGCCGCGGTCTCCTTCCGGTTGCGGACCTCGACCTCGACGGTCACCTCGCGCGTCCGGTCGTTGATCCGCCGGTTGGCCACCTCGCGCCGCGTGCCGACCACGTCGAACGCGTCGCCGACGTAGAGGCGGACGGTCTCGTTGCGCGGGGTGTGGTCGATCTGGTCCTCGCCGAGGAACTGGAGGTTGCCGCGTGTGTCGGCCTTGTAGACGCGGACGATGCCCGCCGGGAGCGGCATCCCCATGTTGTTGGCCTCGGCGTTCTCGAGCTCGAGGACCACCGCCGCGCTCATCTCGTCGCCGACGGCGCCGGGCCGGCGGGGGCGGTAGAACGGGAAGTACTGGCCGGACCCGTCGAAGATGAGCCGGCGCCCGACGCCGACGTCGGCCGCCGCCAGCAGCTCGAGCTGCTTCGTCTCGCGCTCCCCGATCGTCGTCGGCTCGGGGAACGTGTAGAGGTGGTACTCGAAGAACGCCTCCTGCTGCGGGGCCGCGGCGGCCCGGGCGCTCATGAAGTCCGCCTCGGCGGCCATCGGCGGGGGCATCGGGCGGTTCGGCGACACGCGGCGGACGTCGCCGGCGATGAGCTGGAGCGCGGCGTCGGGGTACGAGGCGCCCGAGTTGTTGGTGAGCGTGACCCAGCCGGTCACGTCCACGCGCGTCTCCTCGGCGTCGACGACGGCGACGTAGTCGGCCCGCCAGTTCATGCCGTTCGTGAGGTAGCGGGCCTCGACGCGGTGCTCGCCGGCGCGGTCGGTCGCCAGCCGCCACAGGAGCGACGGGCGCGAAAGGAGGCCCTCCGGCCGCGTCAGCAGCTCGATCGTGCCCTCGGGGTTGACGAGCACGCGGCCGTCGTCGAGCTCGACGATCCGCCCCTGGCCGGGCTGGCTGATGAGGACGCCCTCGTCGACGAGCGTCCGGTCGCCCACCTCGCGCACGATCCGGACGCGCTGGCCGACGGCGGCGTCGAGCACGGAGTTCGTCCCGATCAGGTTGTACTGGTAGTTCTGCTCGAGGACCGAGAGCGAGCCCGGCGCCGTGAGGGACACGAGCGAGAGGCTCGTCGCGTCGATCCCCGACGGCACGCCCTCGTAGCGGAGCGCCTGCACGCCGCGCCGGAGCACGAGCGGGCGGACCTCGCGGACGACGGCGAACCCGCCGTTGTAGACGGTCAGCGAGACGGCCTCCCGGGACTCGGGCGTGGAGACGGTGGGCGGCTGGGCGGAGGCGGGCACGAGCGCGAGGAGGGAGGCGAGGAGGAGCGGGCGCATGGGGAGGGGGGACGTTCGCAGGGGAGACACGCGACGCCGTCAGCCGTCGCTCGTCGCCGCATCGTAACGCCCGCCCCCCGATCTCCGTGCGCCGGGCCCGGCGCCGCTACTCCGCGCCGAGGAGCGCGAGGATCTCGCCGAGGCGGGCGCGGTCGGCCTCGGCGACGCCGTCGTCCGCGGCGGAGGTGGCGGCGAGCTCGGCCGGCGTGCCGCCGTAGTCGGCCGCGGCGGTCGCGTCGGCGCCGGCGTCGAGGAGCCGGCGGACGACCTCGGGCGAGCGGCCGTAGACGGCGTGGTGGAGCGGGGTCATGCCGTCCATCGCCAGCGCGTCGGGGTCGGCGCCGGCCTCGAGGAGAAGGGCGACGGCGTCGGCGTGCCCGCCGCCCGCCGCGTCGTGGAGCGCCGTCGTCTGGGGCTGGTCCCACGAAAAGTCGCCCGTGCTCATGGCGACGGCGTCGACCTCGGCGCCCGCGTCGAGCAACGCGCGCATCGCGTCGACGTGCCCGTGCTGGGCCGCGTGCATGAGCGGCGTCCGGTAGGCGCCGTCCCGCCACTGCACGGCGGAGGCGTCGTCGGCCAGGAGCGCTCGGAGCGCGTCGAGGTCGCCCGTGGCCGCGGCCTCGAAGACCGTCGGCGGGGGCGGCTCGTCGAGCACGTCGATCGCGAGCGCGTAGGTCCCGTACTCGCACTCGCCCTGGCACGTCGCGATGACGGTCCACGTGCCGGGCTCGGCGTCGTCGACCCGGGCGACGACCGTGTTCGCCACGTCGGGCTGGCGGTCGTCCTCGGAGCGCGCGCCGGACGGCGCCTCCAGGATCAGGCGCGGGTACAGGAGCGACGCGTCGGAGCTCTCGTAGGTCACGAGGAGCGTCTGCCCGGCGCCGACCTCGACGTCGAAGCGGGCCGCGGGCGTCGTCCACTCGGGGTCGTCTGGGTCGGCGTAGGTCTCGCCCGAGGCGGTGATGGCGCCGCCGTGGCGGGCGGTCTGGGCGAGCGCGGGGGCCGCGCAGAGGACGATCAGGAGTGCGAGCCGCATGGGGATGGGGGAGGGCCGGCCGATTCTAGGCGGCGCGTGCGCCGGCCGCCTCCCCCGTGGAGGGGAGACCGCGCGGCCCCGCCCGCCTCGACGCCGCGGCGGGAGAGGCGCCGAGCGGGGGAGGGGGCGTCCCGGGCCGGCCTACCTTCCCGGCTGTTCCGTCCCCGCCCCGCTCGATGAAGCCGTTCGCCGCCCGCACCGACGCCCTCCGCCAGTCCGACATCCGGGCGGTCACCTTCGAGGTCAACCGCGTCGACGGGATCAACCTGGGGCAGGGGATCTGCGACCTCGCCACGCCCACGCCCATCGTCGAGGCGACCGTCGAGGCGCTCCGCCACGGCTCGCAGATCTACACGGCCTACAACGGCACGGCGGACCTCCGCGCGGCCATCGCCGACAAGGCCCGGACCTTCAACGGGATCCCGGTCGAGGGGCCGGAGTCGGTCGTCGTCTCGACCGGGTCGACGGGCGCGTTCCTGGCGACGGTCCTCACGCTCTTCGAGCCGGGCGACGAGGTGGTCCTGTTCGAGCCGTTCTACGGGTACCACGCCGGCATCCTGCGGCTCCAGGGCGTCGAGCCCGTCGCCGTCCCGCTCGCGACGGCCGACGGCCGCTGGCGGTTCGACCCCGACCGGCTGGCGGGCGCGGTCACGGAGCGGACGAAGGCGGTCCTCGTGTGCACGCCGGCCAACCCGTCGGGCAAGGTGTGGGACGCGGGCGAGCTCCGGGCCCTCTACGCGGTCGCCGAGCGGCACGACCTCTGGGTCCTCACCGACGAGATCTACGAGCACATGGTCTACGACGGGCGGGGCCACCTCTCGCCGGCCTCGCTCGACGGCGCCTACGAGCGGACCGTCACGCTCTCGGGCTTCTCGAAGACGTTCAACATGACGGGCTGGCGGCTGGGCTACGCGCTCGCGCCGGTGCCGGTCGCGGACAAAATCGGGCTCGTCAACGACCTCACGACGATCTGCGCGCCGGCCCCGCTCCAGCACGGCCTCGCCGCCGCGCTCCCGCTCCCCGAGGCCTACTACGAGCAGATGCTGGCCGACTACACCGCCAAGCGCACGCTCATGGTCGACGCCCTCCGCGCGTGCGGCTTCGAGGCGGACCCGCCCGAGGGCGCCTACTACGTCCTCGCCGGCCTCGGCGAGCGGCTGGGCCAGCCCGGCTTCGAGGACGCCCGGACGGCGACGACGACGCTCATCGAGACGGCCGGCGTCGCCTGCGTCCCCGGCCCGTCGTTCTTCGCGGACCCGGCCGACGGCGCCGCGCACCTCCGGTTCTGCTACGCGAAGGAGCGGCCCGTGCTGGAGGAGGCCTGCGAGCGGCTGGTCACGGCGTTCGGCTGACCCCGTCCGCCCCGGCGCCGAGGCGGAGGGTGCAGCGCCGTCGCGCGGGGCTCACTCGCCCTCGCTCCGCGACCGCTCGCGAACGGCGACGGAGTCCCCGACCGCGAGGGTCATCAGGTCCTCGCCCACGATCACGGGGCCGTCGTACGTCCTCCGCGTGAGCGGGACGAGGTCGGCCGCGTCGACCCCGCGGACCAGCACGAGGTGGGAGTAGACGGCAAGCCGGGGCGCGACCGCGGCGAACACGCGGCCCGCCTCCTCGGCCTGGGTGTGGTGCGCGAGGCGCGGGAGGTCGGGGTGCTCGGCCTTGAACGCCTCGGGCGCCGCGGCCACCTCGTGGACGAGGAGGTCGACCCCGGCGGCGTGGCGGATGAGCGACTCCGAATACCGGGTGTCGCCGGAGAAGGCGACGGACCGCCCGCCGGCATCGATCCGGAACCCGGACGCGGGCTCGACCGGGCGGTGGTCGACGGCGAAGGCGCGGACGGTGGCCCCGCCTTGCGCCCACGCGAACCCGTCCTCGATCTCGACGACCTCGATCCGAACCCCGTCCGGGCTCCGCCGGGCCTCCGCGATGCGGATCTCCACGTCGAAGGCGAAGGCCTGCCGCAGGTGGTCGACGAGCGCCCGGGTGCCCACCGGCCCGTACACCCGCAACGGCCGCTCTCTTCGGTCGACGACCCACCCCGTCAGCCAGAGGTCCACGAGGCCGACGACGTGGTCGGAGTGCAGGTGGGTGAGGAAGATGCCGTCGAGGTCGGCCGTCGAGACGCCGAGCTGGAAGAGCCGCTGCATGGCCCCGCGACCGGCGTCGACGAGGAGGGTCAGGCTGTCCGTCTCTACCAGCGTGCTCGGTCCGAACCGGTCGACCCGCGGCGTCGGGTCCCCGGTCCCGAGCAGGGTCACCTCGATCTCCTGCCCAGAGGCCGGGGACACGGTGACGGCGAGGAGCCCGACGACGAGGAGCAGACGGGGAAGGGGGGGCATCTGAGCGCGCCTCCGCACACGGCATGCAGAACAGAGGGCCGCTCAGCCGCCGAGGGCAACGAGCGGAATGGGGTGGACGAGCAACGTAGACGCTGGTCCCCAACAGAAGCAAGAACGCCGATGCCCTCGGTCGGCCTGCAGCGGCGGGTTCTACGGCCCTGAGCTATGTGCCGTCATGCGAGTTACCGTGACGGCTGTACATCCATTGCGGCGCGATGGACTGCCGGTGAGTCGAGTTGCTGTTGACCGTATCCGGGTTTACTCCTGAGCGGTAGTAGCTGAGCGCGTCATACGGCGTAACTCGGAACGCGGCTGAACTGCCGTCAGGGTCAGAAGACAAAGCGTGCAGGCCGGCTCCCTCGAAGGTGTTGACGATCACTGCCAGCCGCGCGGTGATGGCGGAGTCCGGGCCGACTTGCCAATCCGCACCGGTCCGGGCCTCACGTGCTCGCTCAGCAGCGGAGCGCCGGTCACTGTCGCTCGGCATCGGAACGCGATAGGCCACGTATTCAGGTGAGTCGAGCAGTTCGATGAAGTAGTCGCCGCGCTTGACGACCGTCGCCCCAAAGATGTCCGTTGGGATACCGCTCGCGAAGTGATGGCGGTACGTCTCGGTCGCAAGCGCGAGACCGTCCTCGACAGGCGGCGGCTCCGGTTGTCCGCAACCGGCGGCTAGCAACAACAGCGGGAAGAGCAGACGCAAAGGTGCGAGGCAGTAGAACAGGGGGCCGCTTAGCCGCACGGGGCTGAGGGCACAAAGGTGGGTCGGAGCGGAGGATACGCCGAGCCTCGCTCAGAGCGAGAGCGCGGGCGCCCCGGGTCGGCCTACAGCGGCGAGTTATACCGCCCCCCGCCTACGGGCACCGACCCGATCCGGATCGACGCAGTCGTCAGGGTCGAGCGAGCGGCCATAGCCGGTAGTCCCCGCTCGCACGTACAGGCCGCCGTCGATCAGTCTGATCTGGGGCGGGGTGAGCGAGTGGGAGTCCCTGATCTCGCAGACGGAGGCCGGATCGCCTGCGACGCGGCACACCCGGAAGAACACGTCGCTCCGCCAGCGGGTCGGGGCGTAGTAGCGGACGAAGTAGAGGTGCCCGCGTTCGTCGTCGGCTACGGCCGAGTCGATCAACACGTCGTCCGCGACCGGCACGCCGTCCCAGCTCAGCGTACCCACCCACGGGCCGCCCATACCGAGGATCTCTCTCGGCTGATCGAACGCGACGGGTTTACCGTGGTGAGTCAACGAGCACAGGGCGGTATAACAGTGGGCGCTTCAGCCGCCGAGAGGTGACGGCGTGGCGGTAGGACGAAGCTATGACTGGCGGGGAGTTCGGACGAGCCGAGAACGCTGCCCCTCTCGGTCGGCCTGCAAGCGCGGGTTATGTGCCGCGAGCTATGCCATCTCGCTTTCAGCACCGATGTAGAACCCAGTCAGCGTGAAGACCAGCGTGTTGAGCACCATCCAGAACGAGAACGGAGCGCCAAAAGCGAAGACGAGTCCCCCGTAGAAGAGAAGCGAGTAGCAGACTGCCGCCAGAACGGCTTGAACTGCGCTCGCGGCTCGGATCCGACGGGCGAAAACGGCGATGCCGACGGATGTAAACCCACCCAAGTAGTCAGCGAGTCCATACAGTTGCCCACTTTCGGCTCCGAGGGTTGCCAGTAGGAAACGGAAAGCGAGAGCGAGAGCGACACCAGCCAGCGCTCCGACCAAGACCAGAGAGAGGTTCAGACCTGCACTCTCAACCCTCTCTACCATCCGGTGCTCCGGCTCGTCTGTCGCTTTCAGAATGCGACGGAGATACCTCGCCCGTCCTCGGGATACCGTCCAACGACCAGTCCGTATTAGGACGGTGCCGGATCGCCAGCCCACCGAATATGCGCTGACAAAGACCTTCTTCTTATCCGTGGCGAGTTCGTGCCGCAGGGTGTTCAGTTGCTCCACGGCCTCCGGGCGGGGCTCGTTCGGATGAACCTCAAGCACATTGAGGAAGACGGGCATCTTGGCGCCGGAGGACTTCCCTGTGTACCGAAGGCAAGCCTCTCCGATTTCGATCAGGTGGTCCCGCGATAGGGTCTCGGCGATGCCGCGTCCGTCGTATTTCCTGATCCCGAGAGCCGTAAAGTTGATGCCGTCCGCCCGGACAAGCACGGCGTCGAAGTGCTCCTTGAGTGGCTCGATTTCAGGGACGTAGATGACCGGCAGGTCGTATCCGAATCGGCTAGGGTCGACCCCGCTTGCTACAGGATGGTCGTTCGCATCCAAGTCGCCAGCAACGGCGAACCCCTTCTCCAGCGTGAAGCGGCGGACGAGGTATTCGATCTCCTTGTCAGTCGTCGCGATCACAGGTGGGAAGGCACATAACCTGGAATTATGCGGCCGGGAAAATGCGGCCGCCGGACGCATAGTACGCACCGCCAGGTTCCACGTCAGACTCGGAGGGGTCTATGGCACAACGAGTTCCGCCCGACCGCCCGCGTGATCCGTCCAGCCAAAAGCGGCCGCCAGCGGTATAACACTCAGCGCCCTGCCTCTCGCCACTCCAGGGGACGCACGAGTGAGTGGCGGAGGTCCGACACAGTGTGGCGCCGCCGCCGCGGCGCCGCGGGGGGGGGGGGGGG
>CAXRFJ010000408.1:0-9985 GCA_964229475.1 Rubrivirga sp. | reverse complement strand
CGCCGCCCGCCCGAGGCGGGCGGGGCGGACTAAAAAACGCGGCCTCCGGCGGGGTGCCGGAGGCCGCGTGGCCGTCCCACGTGGCGCGGGCGGTGGCCGCCGCCCGCGGTGCCCGGTCAGCGCGTAACCGTCAGGCGGGCCGTCGTGACGGCCGCGCCGAGCGCGACGCGCGCGAGGTCGACGCCCGGCGCCAGCGCGCCGCCGTCGAGGAGGAAGCTGTGGGCCCCCGCCGACAGCGGTCCGTCATGGAGCCGCGCGACCTCCCGGCCGACGGCGTCCCACACGGTCACGGTCGCGACGTCGGCGCGCGGGGCCGTCAGGAGGACGCGGGCGTCGCCGGTCGACGGGTTCGGGGCGACGGCGAGCACGAGCGCCTCCGGTCCGCCCTCGACGGCCGTCCCGTCGGTGACCATGACGGTGACCGAGCCCGTGGCCTCGGCCGTCCCGTCGGACACCGTGAACGTGAACGAGTCCTCGCCCTCGTAGCCGTCGTCGGCCGTGTAGAGGACGACCGGCGCCCGGCGCCGGCCCGTGCCGTCGTCGCCGACCTCGGCGTCGCCGTGGGCGGGGTCCGAGACCGCGGTGATGGTGAGGGCGTCGCCGTCGGGGTCGGTCACGTTCGCCAGCACGTCGATCGGGGTCGTGACGCCCGCGACGGCGTCGGCCTCGACGGTCCCGCTGACCTGGGGCGCGCTGTTCGAGGCGCCGCCGCACCCCGTCCCGGGGCAGGTGTAGCCCGCGCCGTAGACGTGGACGCCCTGAGGCAGGAGGTTGCTGTAGGCCGTGGCCCCGATGTCCGGGTCCCGCGTGGCCCAGGCGTAGCTCGTGTTCACGATGGTGGTCCCGAACGACGAGACCGTGACTTCGTACTCGATCATCAGCGCCTGGCTCGACCCGTTCGGCGTGATGAGCAGGCCCTCCCCGACGACCTCGCTGCGGTAGTCGGTGACGATCTGGAAGCCCTGGAGCGTAGACACGGTCTGGTCCTCGGTCACGTCGCCGAACGCGATGGGGAACGTGAGCTGCTGGAGGCCATCGGGCTCGTACCGGACCATCTCGTCGGTCCCGCTCGGGGAGGTCGCGGCCGGCTTGAACACGCCCAGCGAGACGTACTGCTGACCGGTGACGTCGGCGTAGGCGTACCCGTCGTCGTTGTCGTTCCCGTCGGGCGCGTCGTTCAGGATGGCGTAGTTCGCGTTCGGGAAGTTGCTCGCCCCCGGGAGGCCCGCGACGTCGCCGCCGAGGTACACGGTGAACATGGCCTCGTACTCGACGGGGTACGTGATCGTGGTGAAGTCCCACGTCTGGCCCTGGCCCTGGAGCGCGATGAGCGCGTCGATGCGGGCCTGGTCGTCGGCCGGGACCTCGGCGTCGGTGCTGGCCTGGACGCGCGTGATGGTCTCGCCGGAGTCGGCGTAGTCGTAGAAGTCCTGGTACGAGAACGTGAGCTGGGCGCGGGCGGGCGCCGCCAGCAGGACGGCCGCGAGCGCGGCCAGGGCGAAGCAACGGGTCATGAGCGGAGGAGGAGGGGGGACGGGAGTCTAGACGGCCCGTCCCCTCGCCGCCTCCCCTCCGGAGGGGAGGGGCCGCGCCTCAGCGGACGGCGATCCCGTCCGGCGCCGGCGCGTCCGGCCGCCGCGCCTCGGCCGCCGCCGGCCCCGGCACCCGCTCGTAGCGGACGAGGCTGATGGGCTGGAACGACGCCTCGCCGGCCGCGCCCTCCGGCGAGCGGCGGACGTAGGAGACCTCGAGCGCGAGCGGCCCGAGCTCGGACGACAGGGCCTCGTGGGTCGCCGGCTGCGGTGAGATGGGGCCCCGCGCCTCCGCGTTCAGGTCCAGCCGCTTCCAGAGCCGGCGGTACTCGCGCGCCGCCGTCGTCGCGCCGGACGCGAGCTCGACCGTCCCGCCGCCGAGGTAGCGGGCCTCGAACGCGTCTGTGTCCAGGAACACGTCGCCCGGCTCCAGCCCGACGCCGTAGACCAGCTCGGGGTCCGTGCCGACGAGCCAGCGGTAGAGCCCGTCCTCGCGGTTCGTGTACCACGCGGCCCGGCCGAACACGCAGTGGCCGAAGCCCGAGAGCGAGGGCTCGACGAGGAACCACGTCTCGCCCATCGCGACGGTGTCGCGCGTGACCGCCAGCGTCACCGTCTGGTCGACGGTCGCCGTCGTGTCCTCGGGCCGCCCGGCGTCGTCGTACTGGACGGTGTGGGTGCGGGCGAGCGTCCACTCGGTCCCGACGGCGAGCGCGAGGGCGGGGGGCGGGGCGTCCGGCGGGTCGACGGGCGCGGAGGCGTCGCAGCCCGCGAGGGAGGCGAGGCCGAGCGGGCCGGCGAGGACGAGGGCGAGCGTACCGAGGCGGGAGGGCCGCATGGGAGAGCGGGGGGGTGAGAAGGGGTAGCCTCGGTCGGTCGCGTCGCGGGTGTAGGGGCGGATGGACCTCGAGATACGAGGGCAAACGGCGTGGTGACAAGTCACCGATCCGTGACCTGGGGCGGGCCCGAGGCCAAAAGGGCGGGGCCGCCGCCGCGCACCCGGGGTACCATGCGGCATGCAGATCGACTCGGCCCGCCTCGACGACTTCGCCGCCGCCGTCCGCCCCCGGATCGCGGGCGACCTCCGCCTCGACGCGCTCTCCAAGGCCCTCTACGCCACCGACGCCTCCCTCTACCGCGAGCCCCCGCTCGGCGTCCTCGTCCCCAAGCACGCCGACGACGTCCAGGCCGCGCTGGAGGAGGCCGTCCGCTACGGCGTTCCGATCGTGGCGCGCGGGTCGGGGTCGAGCCTCGCCGGCTCGGCCGTCTCGGGCGGGCTCGTGGTCGACACCACGAAGCACCTCCGCGACGTCGTCCACGTCGACGCCGAGGCGCGGACGGCGACGGTCCAGCCGGGCGTCGTCCTCGACGTGCTCAACCGCGCGCTCCGCCCGCACGGGCTCACGGTCGGGCCGGACCCGGCGTCGTCCAGCCGGGCCACGATCGGCGGGATGCTCGGGACCAACGCGACCGGGACGCACTCCATCCAGTACGGCGCCGTCGTCGACTGGACCGAGTCGGCGCGGGTGCTCCTCCACGACGGGACGCCCGCGTCGTTCGGCGCGCTCGACGCCGCGGCGTGGATCGGGAAGACGAAGGCCGGGGGGACCGAGGGCGAGGTGTACCGCCGCGTCGAGGCGCTCCTGAAGGTCCACGAGCACGCGATCCGGCAGGACACCCCGCGGTGGTGGCGCCGCGCCGGCGGCTACCGGCTGGAGCGGCTGCTGGAGGCCCCGGAGGTCGACCGCGGGCCGGGGCGCCCGTGGGACGGCACGCGCAACCTCGCCCACCTGCTCGCGGGCTCCGAGGGCACGCTCGGCGTGGCGACCGAGATCACGCTCGGACTCGTCGAGCGGCCGGCCCACGCGGCGCTCGGCGTCGTCCACTTCGACACGCGGATGGCCGCGCTCGAGGCCGTCGAGGGCATCCTGGAGACGGGCCCGACGGCCGTCGAGATGTTCGACCGGATCGCGCTCGAGCGGGCCTACGACGTGACGGAGTACGCGCCGAAGCTCCACTTCGTCCAGCGCGGGCCGCACGGCGAGATCCCGGCGGCGCTCCTCATCGTCGAGTACAGCGGCGCGTCGCTGGCCGAGTGCGAGGACGGCCTCGCCCGCCTCGGGCGGCACCTCGGGCCCGGAGCGGTCATCACCGAGCTGGTCGAGGAGGCCCGGATGGCCGACGTCTACGCGGTCCGGAAGGTCGGGCTCGGGCTGGCCATGAGCGCGCGGCTCCCGGTCCAGGCCGCCGCGATCATCGAGGACGCGGCCGTGCCCGTCGAGCACCTCCCGGCCTACATCCGCGAGCTGGAGGAGGCCATGGCCGAGGACGACGTCGAGTCGGTCGTCTACGCTCACGCGAGCGCGGGCTGCCTCCACGTCCGCCCGTTCTTCGACCTCCGCCAGCAGGCCGAGGTCGAGAAGATGGACCGCGTCGCGCGGGCGTCGGCGCGGCTGGCCAAGAAGTACGGCGGCGTCATCGCGTCCGAGCACGGCGACGGCCGGGCGCGCGGGGCGCTCGCGGAGGACTTCTACACGCCGGCGCTCTACGCGGCCTACCAGGCCACGAAGCGGGCGTTCGACCCGGAGGGCCGCCTCAACCCCGGCAAGATCGTCGAGGTCCCGCCGCTCACCGAGGCGCTCCGGATGGGGCCGGACTACCGGACCTCGCCGGTCCAGACGGGCCTCGCCTTTTTCGACGCCTCGGGGCGCGACATGGGGTTCGCCGAGGCGGTCGAGGCGTGCAACGGGTCGGCCGTGTGCCGGAAGGTCGGCGTGGGCACCATGTGCCCGCCGTTCATGGCGACGCGCGAGGAGAAGGACTCGACGCGCGGCCGGGCCAACGCGCTCCGCGAGGCGCTCTCGGGCGGTCTCCCGTCGCTCACCGGGCCCGAGGTGGGGGAGGCCCTCGACCTCTGCGTCTCGTGCAAGGCGTGCAAGGCCGAGTGCCCGGCGTCGGTGGACATGGCCGCGCTCAAGACGGCGTGGCTGGAGCAGAAGTACAAGGAGGAGGGGCCCTCGTTGCGGGCGCGGCTGTTCGCCCACCTCCCGGTCGTGGCGAAGCGCGTCGCCGGGCCGCTCGCGGCCGTCGCGAACCGCGTCAACCGGAGCGGGATCGTCCGCGCCCGGCTGGCGGCGCTGGGCGTCGCCACGGAGCGCGGGCTCCCGACGTTCGCCAGCCGGCCGTTCCGGGACGACGAGGCCGCCCGCCTGACGGCGTCGACCCCGCGGTTCGGCGCCGAGGCGGGCGCCCCCGACGGGCCGCGCGTGGCGCTCTACGTCGACACGTTCGGGCGCTACCAGGAGCCGGCGATCCCGCGCGCGGCGCTCCGGGTGCTCGCGGCGGCCGGCGCGCGCGTCGAGGTCCCGCCGTACCGCTGCTGCGGGCGGACGTATCTCTCCAAGGGGTTCGTCCCCCAGGCCGAGCGGCTCGCGCACCGGCTGGTCGAGACGTACGCCCCGCTGGCCCGTGAGGGCGTCGCGATCGTCGGGCTCGAGCCGTCGTGCATTCTGACGCTCCGCGACGAGGTCCCGCGCCTCGTCCAAACCGACGACGCCCGCGCCGTCGCCGCGGCGGCCGTCACGTTCGAGGAGTGGTGCGAGGCCCACGCCGACCGCCTCGCCGCGATCGACTGGCAGGACGCCCCGGCCGACGCGCTCGTCCACGGCCACTGCCACCAGAAGGCGCTCTCGACCATGTCCGCCAGCCGGTCGTGCCTCGGGGCCGCCGGCCTGTCGGTGACCGAGTCGGGTGCGGGGTGCTGCGGCGTCGCCGGCTCGTTCGGCTACGAGGCCGAGCACTACGACGTGTCGCTGGCGATCGCCGAGGACCGGCTCGCGCCGGCCGTCCGCGCGGCGCCGGGGGCCGTCGTCGTCGCGGCCGGGACGAGCTGCCGCGAGCAGATCGAGCACACGACGGGGCGGACGGCCCTCCACCCGGCCGAGGCCCTCGCCGCGCGGCTCCGCTGACGCCCCCGCCCCGGCGCCGAGGCGGGCCTAGTGGTACCCCTCGTCCTCCGGGTGCTGGGGGCGGACGAGCGCGAGGATCGCCCCGTGCGGGACGATGAGGAAGGCCTGGCCGTCGTACTCGACCTCGACGGCCTCCTTCCGCAGGAACAGCGCGAGGTCGCCGACGCGCGCCTGGAGCGGGAGGTAGCGGACCGGCGAGTCCTCGCCCGTCCACGCCTCCGAGGCCGAGTAGTCCGGGTTCGGGACGGCGTGGCCGGGGCCGACGCGGACGACGCGCCCGGTCTGGACCGTCTCCTTCGCCTTGACGCCGGCCGGCAGGTACAGCCCGCCCGACGACCGGTCGGCGGCGTCGCTGGGCCGGACGAGCACGCGGTCGCCGACGACGTGGACGGCGTCGAGGGAGGGCATCAGGTCCATCGGGCGGCGGCGGGCATCCTTTCGTGGGGGGCGGCGTATGATAGCCCTCCACCCGACCCACCCTGGCCCATTCCCCATGCGAAGCACCGGCGCCATCGTCCTCCTCGTCCTCGTCCTGCTCGTCGGCTTCGCCGGCTGCGCGGGGTGCAGCACCTTCAACAGCCTCCGGACCCAGGACGAACGGGTGACCGGCGCCTGGTCCGAAGTCGAGAACCAGTACCAGCGGCGGGCCGACCTCGTCCAGCAGGTCGTCTCGACGGTCCAGGGCCAGGCCGACTTCGAGAGCGAGACGCTCCAGAACGTGATCGAGGCGCGGAGCCGCGCGACGAGCATCCAGATCTCGGCCGACGACCTCGACGACCCGGAGGCCCTCGCGCAGTACCAGGCGGCGCAGTCCGCGCTGGGCTCGTCGCTCGGGCGGCTCCTGGCCGTCTCCGAGTCGTACCCGACGCTCCAGGCCAACGAGGGCTTCCTCCGGCTCCAGGACCAGATCGAGGGCAACGAGAACCGGATCGCCACGGCCCGCCGGGACTACAACCAGGCCGCGACCGAGCTCAACGCGCGGATCCGGACGTTCCCGGCCAACCTCGTCGCCGGCTTCGCGGGCGTCGACCGGCGCGAGCAGTTCGAGGCCGCCGAGGGCACCGACCAGGCCCCCGAGATCACCTTCGACTGATCGGCCCGTCGTCCCGCTGACCCTCCCGGCCTGACTGCGTCGACCTCACGGTTCGACCCCGAGGCACCCGTGCCCGCCCTCTCTCGCTTCGTCCTGCTCCTCGCTGTCGTCCTGGCGATCGCCGCCGGCGCGGCGGCCCAGGGCGGCCAGCCCTACGAGTCGCGGGTCGACATCCCGGCGCGGCCGAGCCCGCCCCGGCTCGTCAACGACTTCACGGGGACGCTCGGGCCGGGCGAGGCGAGCGCGCTCGAGCGGAAGCTCGTCGCGTTCTCCGACTCGACGGGCTCGCAGATCGCCGTCGTCCTCGTGCCCACGACCGACGGCGTGGCGCCGGTCGACTACGCGACGGAGATCCTCCGCGCGTGGGGCGTCGGCCGGGCCGACGTCAACGACGGCGTCGTGCTGCTCGTGGCGACGAACGACCGCGAGGTCTTTATCGCGACGGGCTACGGCGCCGAGGGCGCGCTGACCGACGCGACGGCCGGCACGATCATCCGGCGGGTCGTCGTGCCCCGGTTCCGGGAGGGCGCCTTCTACGCCGGCATCGACGGGGCGACGGACGGGATCATGGCCGCGCTCACGGGCCAGTTCGAGCCGCCCTCGGCCGGCCCGGCCGGCGGAGGCGAAAGCGCGATCGGGTCGGTCCTGTGCTGCCTGCTCCTCCTGTTCGTGATCCTCGTGGTGCTGTCGTCGCGGCACAAGAGCCCGCCGAGCTCGGGCGGCGGGCGGCGCCGGCGGCGGAGCGGGCCGGGCGTCATCGTGATCCCGGGCGGCGGCTGGGGCGGCGGGCGCTGCGGCGGCTTCGGGGGCGGCTTGGGCGGGGGCGGCTTCGGGGGCGGCGGCTTCGGCGGGTTCGGGGGCGGCTTCGGCGGTGGCGGCGGCGCGGGCGGGAGCTGGTAGGGGGCGCCGCCTCGGGGCCGAGGTGGGCGCGGTCGGGGCGGCGGCTATCTTCCGGCCATGGACCGCATCGCGACCCTCCAGGCCTTTCTCCGGGACGACCCCGACGACCCGTTCACGCGGTTCGCGCTCGCCCAGGAGCACGCCAAGCGCGGCGACACGGCCGAGGCCCTGGCCTACTACGAGGGCCTCGTCCGCGACCGCCCCGACTACGTAGGGACGTATTACCACCTCGGCGCGTTGTACCGGGCCCTGGGGCACGACGACGACGCGCTCGCGACCTACCGCGACGGCGTCGCGGCGGCCACCGCCGCCGGCGACGCTCACGCCCGCGCCGAGCTCCAGAGCGCCCTCCTCGAGGCCGACGGCCTCGGCTTCGACGACTCGCGACTCCCCCCGGCCCGCATGCTCCGCCGCCTCGCCCTCCTCGCCGCGCTCGTCCCGTCCGTGGCGCTCGCCCAGCAGGCCACGACCTACGTGGTCCAGCCCGGCGACACGCTCTACCGGATCTCCCGCGCCCACGGGCTCACGGTCGACGAGCTCCGCGCCCTCAACGACATCGAGGGGACCTACATCTCGGTCGGCCAGACGCTCCGGCTGACGGACCGCGTCGCGATGCCGCGCCAGACGCCGCCGCCGGAGCGGCCCGTCGAGGGCGTCGGCGAGCGGATCCCGGAGCGGCCCACGCCCGACGGGCCGGCGCGGACCGAGGTCACCGTCACGCCCACGCGGCCGGCCACGGAGACGCCGACGCCCCGCGGCCCGGCCACCTCCGGCTCGGCCGTCCACGTCGTGACGGCCGGCGAGACGCTCTTCCGGATCGCCCTCCGCTACGACACGACCGTCGACGAGCTCCGGCGCCTCAACGGGATCCGGGGCGACGTGATCGAGGTCGGGCAGCGGCTCGTCGTCGGGCGCGGCGGCGCGGCGCGGCCCGCCACGGGCGCCCCCGTCGCCCTCGGCCCGGCCCGCGAGTGGTCGATCACCAACACGACGCTCCCGGCCGACCTCGTCCACTTCGTCGAGCCCGGCGAGACGCTGTACTCGATCGCCTACGACCTCGGCCTCGCCGTGGACGACCTCGCGCGGATCAACGCGCTCTCGACGGCGCCGCTCGAGCCCGGCACGGCGCTCCGCCTGCCGACGCCGGTCAACCCGGCCGTCGCCGCGCGCACCGAGATGCCGCCGGCCGACGAGGCGGGCCTCGCGCTCGTCTACCCCGACGTCATGAGCGGCCGGCCGACCGAGAGCGGCGAGGCCTACGACCCGCTCGACTTCACGGTCAGCCACCGCGACCTCCCGTTCGGGACGGTCCTCCTGGTGACGAACCCGGCCAGCGGGCGGAGCACGTTCGCCCGCGTGACCGACCGCGGGCCCGTCAGCCGGACGTACCTCGTCGAGCTCTCGGCCGCGGCGGCGACGGCCCTCCAGCTCGACCCGAACGCGGCCCGGCAGGTCGAGCTCCGGCGCCTGCCGTAGCGTGCGCGGCAACGGGGCCGCGGCGGGCGTGGTGTGCCGGCCCGACTGAGGATCGGATGAGGTCTGGGACGGCGGCGCGGCTCTCGTCCCGGCCTCACGAGATCGGGGGGCGACCCTCAAGGAGCGGGGTGGGAGAGGGGGGACGTTGGGGGTCCCACCACTCCCGACCCCCATGCGTACGCTCGTCCTCGCGGCCCTCGCCGCGCTCCTCCTCCCCACCGCCTCGGCCCAGGACGCGCCGGCCGACACGGCCCCGACGATCGCCGAGGTCCTCCAGGCCGACGGCCGGTTTACGGTCCTGCTCGGCGCCGCCGAGACCGCCGGGCTGGCCGAGACGCTCGCCGAGCCCGGCCCGTACACCGTCTTCGCCCCGACCGACGAGGCGTTCGCCGCGCTCCCCGAGGGCGCCCTCGCGGATCTCTCGCCCGAGGAGCTCCAGAACGTCCTGCTCCACCACGTCGTCCTCGGCGCGGTCACGGGCGCGCAGGCCGCCGAGGCCGGCACGGCGCCCTCCGCCTGGAGCGACCAGGCGCTCACGTTCGCGACGGCGGCCGACGGCGCGCTGCTCGTCGGCGACGCGACGGTCGTCGAGGCCGACGTCGCGGCCTCGAACGGCGTGGTCCACGTGATCGACGCCGTGCGCCTCCCGGCCCCGAGCGAGGCCGCGCCGATGGACGTCGACGGCACGGACGACGGCGAGATGTAGGCCCGGCGCATCCCGGCCGGCGGGAGCGGCGTAGGGCACGGAGCTTCTCCTCCGCCCCATGCCGACTCCCGCCGACCGCGTCGCCCAGCTCTCGGCCGAGGTCGACGCCCTGGCCTCGCCGCCGCCGCCCCGCCCGACCGGCTACTTCGACGCCACGCGGACGGCGACCTACGGCTTCCTCGCCGCGCTCCCGCTCTTCGTGCTCTACGAGGTCGGCGTGCTGCTGGCGAACCGCGGCCCCGGCCAGATCCGCGTCGGGGCCGACGTGTGGCTCAAGACGCTCCTCGCCGCGCTCGGCGGCGTCGGGTGG
>CAXRFJ010000407.1:0-12686 GCA_964229475.1 Rubrivirga sp. | reverse complement strand
CCGACCCCCCACCGACAGGCCGGGCGCCCGCTGCGGGCCCCGGCCTGTCGTCGTTTCCGACATCCCCATGACTCCGAACCCCACCCCTCTCCACCCGAACACGTGTTCGCCCCCAACGCCGCCCGGCCACACGCTCGACCTTTTCGCCCAGCCCCCCAACCCTCCACGGCTCGACGCGCCCCGCCTCGACATCCCCGTCTTCTCCGTCCGCCTCGTCCGGGAGCGGAGCCACGAGACGGCCGTCGTCCGGACGCCGGCCGACGCGGCCCGGCTCTGCTGCGAGCTCCTCGACGGGTACGACCGGGAGGTCTTCTTGGCCGTCGCGCTCTCAACGGCCAGCCGCGTCATCGGCGCCCACGTCTGCCACGTCGGGACGGTCGACGCGAGCGTGGCCAGCCCGCGCGAGGTCTTCCGGTTCTGCCTCCTCTGCAACGCCCGGTCGGTCCTCGTCGCCCACAACCACCCGTCGGGGAACGTCGAGCCGAGCCGGGCCGACGTGGCCGTAAGCAGGCAGCTCAAGGCGGCAGGAGAGGCCGTCGGCGTCGGGCTCGTCGACTCGCTCGTCGTCGGCTACGACGGGGCGCACACGTCGCTCGTCGAGCGCGGGCTCCTCTGAAGCGGCCCCGTCGAAGGTGACCGGCGTAGGGTCGCCCCGGCGGCGAGGAGGCGAGTCCGGAGGGGGCGAGGGGCCGTCCGTACTCGAATCGGACGGGCCCTCCCCTGGGGACCGGCCCGCCGGATGCACATCGGACGCCCACGAGGTCCTCCCGTCGGACCTCGGGTCTCTTGCCCACCGAGCGGCAACCGGTGAGCGCGCCCCTCGGGATCAGCGTGGTCGGCAGCGACCGCGCCGACAGAGTCCTTCGGGACCGGTATCGGAGGACGGCGTCGGAGGGGCTACAACGCCAGGAGCGTGTTGCGTCGATCTAGCCAGGCCCGCCACGCCTCGTCGTCGGCTACGTCGACCTCGGGGCCCTTGCCATCCTCGGCCCCATCGCCGGAGATCACCCTGTACACGTGGCCGCGGGCCGCGACCAACGCGCCGCGGGGGTCATCTTCGAGGCCCTCGTCCATCACGAGGTGGCCGTCCCCGAACGCCGAGTCCAACGATATGTCGTCCGTGGGCAGCGACCAGCTGTCATGTTCGGAGCCCCGAACGTGGTCGTACGCTTCAGGTGGCAACTCGCGGTAGACGTCGATGATGGCGCGGAGCCTCGTCCCGACGTCTAGGGCCGGGTCCCACTCGTCGTCAGGCTGACCGGGCACGTTGGATACGCCCCGCCAAACGTCGTCGGCCGTCCGGTAGTAGCCGTCGTCGTCCGGTTCCGTGGAGTCTGGAGAGGCCATTGAGTGAGGTGTCAGGGCAAGGTGTGAGATTGCTTGTATGGCGACAGATGCTACTGTCGTCGGCTCGCGTACGTCCTCGGCCTTGAGCGGGTTACGGTGACGCCCAGTCCCGCACCTTCGTCGACACCGTCACACCGCCACTCTAGGCCGAGCTCGCGAACTCGCGGGTGAACAAGGCGCTCAAGCTGGCGGCGAAGGCGGCCGGGATCCCCGGGTTCTCGACGCACGCGGCCCGCCACTCGTGGGCCTCGCAGAAGGTGGAGGGCGGTGCAGACCTCCGAGCGATCCAGCGCACCCTCGGCCACTCGACGCTCGCCATGACGTCGCGCTATGTGGCCGAACTCGGTGTCGACCTCCTAGACCTCGAGGTGCTTTAGCGGAGCGACCGTGCTGGGTAATCGCCTTTGCCTTTTACGACGTGGCTTCCCGTGATCTCGAGATCACGGGCAAGTTGTCGAACCCCGGCACGGGTCCGATTCGGGTTTGATTACTGGAGCTCGAGAGCTCTACGCGGTCCGGATACTCCTTGCGGTCTGAGTGCTTAGGACTGGTTAACGGCACTCGGGCAGACTCAGGAGGTTGTTCGGCTCCGCTCCGTCGGCCTCGGTCTTGATGTACTTGTTGCCGTACGGGCTGACCGCGACGACAACATTTGCGGAGCGGCCGCCAGCGCTCACGTAGAAGGACCACTTGCCGCTCTCTATCCCGGCAATGGCTTGCTGCTGGGTGATCTTCCACGGTCCGCCACCGTTCTCGGCGCCGGTACTCCCGCCGATGTGGGTGATCCGCTCATACGGGTTGTTGCGGTCGTCCTTGTTGATACAGGTGACTTGGTGTGCCATGAGTCTGTTCAGTTGGGGAGGCCGAGAAGCAAAGGAGAAAAGACTGCCACCCTTGCGTCATGATGTGCAAGACGTGAGGCGGAACAACTACTATCGCTGCCTGAGGGCGACGGGCGCTCATAATACAAATCTGTTCCTGATAACAATCCGAATCCGCCCGTGAACCGAATGATGTGTGGATATGGGGGAGACGCCTCGACGGAGACTCCTGTCTCCCGTATCCCAAACGGTCGTTTGTGCGACGGGAAGGGAAGGGGCTGGTCAGGTATGACCGACGTGTGTCAGAACCCGTGTCGGAATCTACGTCCCGCTATCTCCAACCCCGATAGCTTCTGATCCGCCAGCCTCCGACTCATGCTCATCGGCTACGCCCGCGTCTCGACCTCCGACCAGAACCTCGACCTCCAGACCGACGCGCTCGAGGCGGCCGGCGTCGACCGCGTGTTCACCGACACGGCCTCGGGCGCACGAGCCGACCGGCCCGGCCTCGCCAACGCGCTCGGCTTCGCGCGGGAGGGGGACACCGTCGTCGTGTGGCGGCTCGACCGGTTCGGCCGGTCGCTCAAGGACCTCGTGACCCGGGTCGACGAGCTGCGGGAGCGCGGCGTCGGGTTCCGCTCGCTCATGGAGGGGATCGACACGACGACGTCGACGGGCCGGCTCGTCCTCCACGTGTTCGGGGCGCTGGCCGAGTTCGAGCGCGAGCTGATCCGGGAGCGGACGAAGGCCGGCCTCGAGTCGGCCCGAGCGCGGGGACGGAAAGGCGGGCGCCCGCCGGCCATGAACCTCCGCCAGGTGAAGCAGGCCGCGGCGCTCCTCTCGGACCCCGACGCGGCGGTCAGCGACGTGTGCGCGACGTTCGACGTCTCGCGGTCGACGCTCTACCGGTACGTCTCGCCGACGGGGGAGATCAGGAAGCTGCCGGGGGCCTGACGTTTCGCGATCCGATCTGGGGTGCGAAATGTCCCACTCTCACGAGGGCCGTGCATGGAGAACTCGGACGTCGGCATGTAAGTCCTTAGCATTCCTGCAGAGTAAAACCGGAAGGGCAGATCGAGGCACTGTGCTATTCCGCGGTAGAGAGAGCTGCTCGACCGCGCTAGGGTGAGGGCGCTTGGGCAGAATGGGGCAATAGGAGCGCGGACGTCCGAGCGAGCCGAGAAATTCAAGGTCCTTCGCTGCCTTGCTGTTTTCGCTTTGTGGCCTATTGGTGGCTTGCGTAAATGAATTTGATCATATTCTGATGCGCAGCCAGGACGGATTTGAAATGGGCATACTTGTTCGAGCCCGTGTCTGTGACCGTCAGGTTCAGCTTCCGGTGCTCTGCCAGCGCCGCAATCTGAGTCATTCCGATCATGAATTTATTCGAGTAGAGGAAGCAGAGGCTCCGTGTGAGATGGAATCGATCTGGCTCGGATATGTCCGATTCGGCGATCCTCTGCCTTAGTGTGTCAATAGTCCCGATCAGGAAGTAGAGGTCTTCGAAGAAGGGGGATTCTAGTGCCGGCGTATGCTCGGGAGCAGCGCGAAAATCTTCGGCAAACGTTTCTATCGCGGCCCTCCCTTCGAACATGACGGTTACGACTCCGTCGTCAACCTCTTGGTCGGTCGCGTACCGCAGCCACTGGACGTCTGTGCGTAGTCGGTCGAACGCCTTGTCCAGCAACTCCCCCTCTCTAAGCTGCTTATTCTGTTCGGACAGTTGCTCGTTGGCGACAACCTGTTCCCGGAATGTTGCGTAGACCACAAGAGCGGCGCCGAGCGCTACAAGGGTTCCAACGGTGCCGGCGACTGCGGTGCCAATGTCAGCAGCTTGGCTCCAGTTTGGCGAAGTTGATTCGACTATACCTATCAGGGCGGCCAGAACAACGAGGGTGACTATTGAGCTCGCTGCTGCCAGTTTCTTCAGGCTGATCATGGAGCGATCTATCAGTTTGAAAGCCACCAGGCCAAGAGTCGTGCGGCCATGGAGTAGCGGCCGCCCTCATAGTTCATAGTAAGCAACAGGCCCTCGTACGAACGCCTTCGAAGAAACCGCGCTCTAACGGAGTCCGCTCGACTCCCCGCAGACGGTGCGATGGCGTCCATTCCGAACTGGGCGGTCTCATACAGTATCAGCCTCCACCCAAGGTCGGACCCCAATGGAAAGTGGACCAGAACTACGGTTCATGATCCTGGGGATAGACCCGGACCGTGAACATCCGCTCCGGCTCCTGCGCCGCGTCCCGGAGCGCGCTGAGCGCCGCGTCAAAAGCGTCACGCGCTGATGGGTCTGGGTGCTTGTCGATCGCGTCCTCCACAGCCTCGAAAAACTCCGCCCCACGCGTCTCTGCGGCCGCTCTCCCGATCGCTAAGCGTAGCGCGACTATTTCCAAGTCGATTGCCGCGTTGAAAGCCGATAGTAGGGCGTTCCGCCAAGACTCGGAATCTTGTGGATACAACATCGCGCACAGCACGAAATAGCGGACCGCCGCGCCCCACTGCCCACGCTCCGAGAGTCCGAGCCCCATGTTGAACGCGGCCCCGGCGTTGAGCGGGTCGAGCGCGAGCACGGCGTCTGCCCAGTCGCTAGGGTGCTTCCCGGCCGATGCCCCATCCCGCACTACGTTTGCCGCGTCCAGCTGCCGGCGCTTGATGACCGCACCCCTCGTGTCGCGTAGCCATTCCGCCGTCCACCACTTCAGCCACCAGAACGGGCGCTCCCAGTGATCGCCCCACGCCTTCATGGCGTCTGCGGCCTCGGCGAACCGGCCGCATAGGAGTAGCGCGTCGCCCCAGTATGCTCGCGTCTCGTCGTCGTCTTGGCCGAGTTCTATCGCTCGTTCATACCAGGCCGCTGCCGCCCGGGACCGGGACACCCCGAACAGCGCGCCAGCCAGCTCGCTCGCGAAGTAGGCCCGGTCGCAGTAGGCCGGGTCGGACTTCCGGGCCGCGTTGAATAGGCGAACCGCCTCCCTCGTCGCCCGCTCGCTCCCGTCCTCGTTGGTTAGGAAGTTCGCCAGCGTGTAGAGCGCGGCGCCCAACGACGGGCCGCGGTCCAGCCCAGCTCTGACCTCGACCTCGCGCAGCAGTAGGTGGTGTATCTCCTCCAGATAGTGCCTTGCCGTGCCGGCCGTGAACCGGAGGTGCGTGGCTGCCCAACCCGCTCCCTCTAGGACAACGCGGCGCTCGTCGCCCGAGAGGCCCTCATCCGCCGCGACATCGTAGAGGTGGTGGACGTAGTCGAGCGCGAACTCCCGCCGTCCTCCCTCGACCAGCACGACGATGGCGGTAGGAACGAAGTCAGGCGAGAACCGGATCGACGCGTCCTCGACGTGCTCCGCCACGAGGGCCGCTCCGAGAGCGACGTGTCCAGCCCCCCCAGCGGCGACGCCAACGAGGCACACAACTGTGTCTACGAGAGCGCGGGCGGCGACACGGCTATCCAAGGCGGCCGGTAGGTTCGCGCGCGTTGCCGCCACGCCACCGTAGTCCACCGCCGCCCACTCCCCGTCGATCTCGACTTGGGCCACCGCGTTGTCAGCCTCCGCGTCAACGGTGAACGAGACATGCTCCCTCGGGTATGACCGCAGTACGCGCCGGAGAGCCCGCGCGCGGTCGGCGGTCAGCGCGTCGCCTGGCCGGACTATAACGCTCGCCGCGACAGGCTTGACCCCCGCCGGCCGTCGCGCGGCCGCGTATCGGCGGACGTCGCGAGCGAGGGTGGGGGCGGTCGCCTCTGTCCACCGGTCCGGCTCCCCCCACCGCAGCGTCTTCGTCTTTTGACCCGACTTCCGGCTCCCGTCGTCCATCCGGTGGTGCCAACCAGCGTAGAGGCTGCCCGTCGGGTGATGGTAGCGGACCATTAGGACCGGCCGCTCCAACTTACCGTAGTAGTCCAGCGTAGCGACCTCAAATGCTTGCTTGAGCGCACGGCTGAGGTCCCGCTCCTGCGTCGCTTTGACCTGGACGTAGAACCCAAGACCTTCCGCCTCGTCGGCCTCGTCGAACAACTCGACCATCGCGTCGATTCCGTAATCGGCCCCCTGAGACGGGGTGTCAACCGACCACGCATCGGGGACCGAGTCCTGGAACGCTTTGAGGCTCCGGGCCTCCAGACGGTGGCTTTCGGGTCTCTTGGGCATGGGCCTAGGGGATGGGGGGCGCAGGTCGGCCCCGTACATCCGCGGGGGTGCAGTGCCAGAACGGGTCCGCCCTTGGCGGGGTCCGCGACCTACAGCATGGAACTGTTTCGATCACGCGTTGCTGCTCCCTACCCTTTTGAATATGGTCCACTTGAAGCGCTGACGGCAGTCGTCGAAGCCAATGCTGTCAGTTTCGGCGATACACAGGAGCGTTGCAGCCCCAGAAGAAGAGACGTTCTGAATGCGGTCCGTCTCGGCAACCTTGTTAGCGAAGGTGGACCCGCAGTGGTTGTGGTTTGAGTCCTTGCTCCCCTCAGACATCCGCCAGCAGAGCGTGATGCCTGAGAGAATGGCCTCCCGGTCCCATATGCCGTTAGTCGTCAGTGATCTTCGGATGACCCCAGCGCCGCAGAACGAAGGGACAGCATCTGCGAATCATTCGGCTGTCAGAGGTCGGATCGGACCAGGAAGGACAAGCAATTTCGCCCTCCGGCCCTAGTGCGAAGTTCATCCGCTAGCCCCGCTGTATGTGGCGTCTCCTTCCCCGGTGTGCGCGAAAGGCTCCGGGTTTTAGCGGCGGCTGGCTATCGCACGTCGCTCACCTCGCGACCGTCAGAACGCGGCTGGCCGTCCCCCACGGAGCCACAAGTGTCGCGACGTACGTCCCGGACGGGACCGCCCCCATGTCGAGCGTGACCGCGTGTGGCCCCGATCCGAGCGGGCCCTCGTGTACGACGGCGACCTCGCGACCGAGCACGTCGCAGACGACGAGGCGGACCTCCCCAGACGCGCCGGTCTCGAACCGGAGCGTAACGGTCCCTCCGGAGGGGTTGGGGGAGACATGGAGAGCCCCAACGACCGTTCCCGCTGGGGGACCTCCCGGACCCGAGGCCGTCGATGTCGCCGAGGCGACGTCGTAGGCCGCCAGGCGCGGCGACGGGATCCCTCCCGCCACGGTGAAAGGGAAATCCCCACCGCCGACGTAGAGGACCCCATCCGGGGCGGCTGCGAGCGAAGACGCGGCCCCGCCCGAAACGCCCCCGCCGACCCGGACCCATTCCTCGCCCGTCCAGAGGTACGGGCTATAGGCCGTGGCGAAGAGACGGCCTTGGGCGTCGACCTCGAGTGAGGTCACAGAACTGGGGAGCCCCTCTCCCAGGGGATGCCACGCGGCTCCGTCCCACCGAGCGACGTTCGAGGCCTCGACCGGAGGGCCGTCCTCGGCCACGATAGTGCCGAAGCTCCCCCCCACGACGAGCCCGCCGTCGGTCCAGACGAGGGCCCAGACCCGGTCGAAGTCGCCGACGAGGTTACCAACGCTCCGCCAGCCGGTCTCGGCCGACCAAAGCGCCAGCCCCCTCGCCTCCAACACCGACCCGTCCTCGCGGATGACATCGTCGAAGCTCCCACCGATGACGACCTCACCGCCCGGACCGGGAGCGACGGCGCGGACGCCGCCGGGGGTCGGCGCCGGGCCGGGGAGGTGGAACCGCTCCCGGGCCCCCCCTCCCAGCGGGTACCACTCGGCTCCGTCCCACCGAGCGACTCCGCCGACGTCGAGCGACTCGCCCGAAGGCCGGACCGCCACGTCGAAGTCCCCACCGACGTAGACCCCGTCGGCGTCCCGAGCCAGAGCCCACACCGCCCCGCCGACCACGCCCCCACCGAGCGGCTCCCACGCCGCCCCGTCCCAGTGCGCGACGCCGGAGGCCGCGACTTCGGGGGCCCCAACGCCCGGACCGGACACCGCTTCGAACCCTCCCCCAACGTAGAGCGGGGGGGCCTCCGTGCAGGCCCCGTCAGAGAGGACCGCCCGGAGTCCTCCGCCGTTCGACGCGACGCCCCCCCACGGGGCGTCCCAGAGTGTCCCGTTCCACCGGGAGAGTCCTCCAGGCACGCCCGCCCCGGTCCCACCGGCGACCACGAGGTCCCCGCACGGGTCGACCCCGAGCGCGCGGACCGAACCAGCCATGTTCGCCCCGTCGAACCGGGAGGAGAGCGGGCGCCACCCGTCGGGGCCGTACGCGGCGAGGCCGTAGGCCCGCATGACGCGCTGGCCGCCGGCCCCGGCGCCGACCTGTTTGAAGCCCCCCCGCCGCCATCCGACCGCCACGCCATCGCCGAGGGGTAGGAGCGAACGGCCCTCCCCGTGCGCGTCTGGGATGGCCGTCCATACGCCCCCCGCCCACCGCGCGATACCCGCCGCCGGGGCCTCGGTGCCGTCGGGGCTCACGACCGTGTCGAAGTCCCCGACTAAATAGAGCCCGTCGGCGGCCTGGGCCAGGGCAACGATCCGGTGGCCCCCGTGCGTCGGAGAGGACACGCCGCCGATGCCGACCCACTCGTCCCCGTCCCACTGCGCAACGTTCTCGACCGCGAGGGCGGTTCCGTCCGACTGGAACACGCGGTCGAGTGTCCCCCCGACCACGAACGTCTCCCCGCCCGTCGGCTCGACGACCGCGACGAGGTCGTCCGAGGTCACGCCGGCCCCGCCGCCGACCGCGGACCACTCGTTCCCGTCCCACCGCGCGACGCCCCGCGCGCCGGGGACCGGGACGCCGTCCGGTCCCGAGAACGACCGGTGCCCCGCTCCCCCTACGATGAGGTCCCCGTTCGGTAGGGCCCCGATCGTGAGGGCCGCTCCGTTCCCTCCGAAGGACTCCCACCCGGCCCCCGTCCACCTCGCCAGGGAATGGGCCTCGACGGTCGAGCCGTCGGGGTTCGTGATCGAGGTGAAGACGCCCGCGACGTAGAGGACTCCACTGGCCTCGGCCAGTGCGGCCCCCCGTCCCCGGTCTAGCGGGAGATCCAGGCTTCCCAGGCCGGTCCACGTCCCCCCGTCCCATCGCGCGACGCCGCCCGCCTCGATCACCTCCCCATCGGGCCCCACGACGCGAGAGAACTCGCCAGCCACGGCGAGGGACCCGTCGGAGAGGGGCTCGAGGGCATAGATGGCCACGTCGGCGTCGTCGCCCTCGACACCACCGATGGATACCCACTCCGCCCCGGTCCATCGCGCGACGTTCGAGACGGTGACGCCGTCGACATTCCGGAACCGCCCGCCCGCGTAGACCCCTCCAGCCCCGTCGTCGGCAAGAGCGTAAACGGCCCCGTGGCCATCAAGCCCGTCGCCGAGGTATGCCCCGGGGACCGCGAAGTCGTCGCGCCAGAATCCGGGGTCGGTCTGGGCCGTGGCGGAGAGGACGGCGAGGAGGGCGAGCGCGGAGCCGAAACGCATGGACTCGGGAGTATAGCTCTGTGCCCGACGGCCCCGGTCTGGAGGCTCCTATCCCGCTCCGCTCAGGTGTAGCACGGCTCGCGGACACTAGCGAGCGAATGTTGGACCCATGTTGGACCCGTCGACGAATAAACCTTGTCTCCCAACGGCATGGAGGCAGGGGTGGTGGGCCCGGCAGGATTTGAACCTGCAACCGTCCGGTTATGAGCCGGCTGCACTAACCGTTGTGCTACGAGCCCGGGCCCGAAATCTACGGGCGCCCGGACACGCGTCGGACGTGAGCGACGGCCCCCTCCGGTGGCGAGACGGACTCAGGCGCCCGCCGGGTGGCGCTGCGCGAACCGGTACGCCGTCCACGCCGACACCACGTGGGCGACCCACCCGAAAAAGCCGCCCGTCCCGACCCACAGGCCGGGCGTGATGACCAGCCAGACGACGCCGCGCAGGAACGCCCCGTTGTAGAACTGGCCGAGGCCGGGCAGGATGAAGCTGAGGACGGCGGCGGTGCCAGGGGCCTTCATGGGTCCGGGAGGGGAGCGGGCGCCGGCGTACGCGGGGGGCCCCACCGGGGGTTGCAGGCGCCTGGGCGTGGGGAAAGCGCTTCCGAGCGTGAAGTCTCGTTACCGCATAAAAAAATGAGGCTGACATCTGGAATGCGGCCGAGCACCTGCGGTAGGTTTCTGCAGTACCCCCAATTCCTTCGGAACCGCCGCCTCCACGTGGATAAGATCGACGCCATCGACACTCAGATCCTCGACCTCCTCCAGAAGGAGGGCCGCATCAAGCGGAAGGACATCGCCGAGGCCGTCGGCCTCTCGATCCCGTCCGTCTCCGACCGGATGCGGAAGCTCGAGGCCCGCGGCGTGCTCACTGGCTTCCACGGGACCGTCGACGCCAAGCGGCTCGGCCACGACGTCATGGCGTTCGTGTTCGTCCAGTCGACCGGCAGCGAGCACTACGGCGAGTTCGTCGAGACCGTGACCGCGCTGCCCGAGGTCCAGGAGCTCCACTCCGTGACCGGCGACGGCTCGCACGTGCTGAAGGTCCGCGTCCGGACGACGACGGCGCTCGAGCGGCTCCTGGCCAAGCTCCAGGCCGTCCCCGGCGTCCGCGGCACGCGGACGAGCCTCGTGCTGACGACGCACAAGGAGACGGCCTACCTCACCGCGGAGCCGATGACGCTCCCGCCCCTGGACGACTGACCCGGCCGCCGGGCGCCCCGCCCGCCGCCCGGGGCCGCCTCGCGGCCCGCCCCGCCTCGGCCCCGAGGCCGCCCCCCTCGCCCCCTCCCCGCCCCACCGCGATGCCCACCCTCACCCGCACCGCCACCAACGGCCACGCCGCGCCCCAGGACGTCGAAGAGATCTTCGGCCAGAACACGTTCGGCCTCGCCGAGATGAAGAGCCGGCTCCCGAAGTCGGTCTACAAGAAGATCACGGCCACCGTCGAGCAGGGCGAGCCCTTCGACGAGTCGACCGCCGACGCCATCGCCCTCGCCATGAAGGAGTGGGCCGTCGAGCGCGGCGCGACCCACTACACCCACTGGTTCCAGCCGCTCACCGGCCGGACGGCCGAGAAGCACGACTCGTTCATCACGCCGAACGCCGGCGGCGGCGCCGTCGCCGAGTTCTCGGGCAAGAGCCTCGTCCAGGGCGAGCCCGACGCCTCGTCGTTCCCGGGCGGCGGGCTCCGCGCCACGTTCGAGGCCCGCGGCTACACGGCCTACGACCCGACGAGCCCGGCCTTCATCGTCGAGCACAACCACACGGCCACGCTCGTCATCCCGACGGCCTTCGCGTCGTGGACCGGCGAGGCCCTCGACCACAAGATCCCGCTGCTCCGGAGCATGGAGGCCCTCAACGTCCAGGCCACGCGCGCGCTGGGGCTCCTCGGCGACAGCGTCGGGCGGGTCTACGCGACGTGCGGCTCGGAGCAGGAGTACTTCCTCGTCGACGAGGCCTACTTCGAGGACCGGCCCGACCTCCTCGTCGCCGGGCGGACGCTCATCGGCGCGGCGCCCCCGCGCGGGCAGGAGTTCGACGACCACTACTTCGGCTCGATCCCCGAGCGGATCATGGCCTACATGAACGCGGTCGAGACCGAGCTCTACATGCTCGGCGTCCCGGTCATGACGCGGCACAACGAGGTGGCCCCGGGCCAGTACGAGATCGCCCCGCTCTTCGAGAACGCCAACGTCGCCGCGGACCACCAGCAGGTCATGATGATGACGCTGCAGCGGGTGGCCAAGCGGTTCGGGCTGGCGTGCCTGCTCCACGAGAAGCCGTTCGCCGGCATCAACGGCTCGGGCAAGCACGTGAACTGGTCGATGTCGACCGACACCGGGCTCAACCTCCTCGACCCCGGCGACACGCCGCACTCGAACCTCCGCTTCCTGTTCTTCTGCGCGGCCGTCGTCCAGGCCGTGCACACGCACCAGGACCTCCTCCGGGCGGCCATCGCGACGGCGGCCAACGACCACCGCCTCGGCGCCAACGAGGCCCCGCCGGCCATCATCTCGATCTTCCTCGGCGACCAGCTCTCGGACGTGTTCGAGCAGATCACGGCGTCCGGCAAGGCGACGGAGAGCAAGCAGTCCGGCTTCCTCGGCCTCGGCACGCCGGTCCTCCCGACGCTCCCGCGCCACGCCGGCGACCGGAACCGGACGAGCCCGTTCGCCTTCACCGGCAACAAGTTCGAGTTCCGCGCGGTCGGCTCCAGCCAGTCGGTGAGCTTCCCGCTCACGGTCCTCAACACGATCGTGGCCGAGGCCATCGACGACCTCGCCACCAAGCTCGAGGGCAAGCTGGGCAAGAAGCGCTCGAAGAAGGCCGTCCAGGAGGCCGTCGAGGCCGTCATCACCGACTCGATCCGCGAGCACACCAAGGTCGTGTTCAACGGCGACGGCTACTCCGACGCGTGGCACACCGAGGCCGTCGAGGAGCGCGGGCTCCTCAACCTCAAGACGACGCCCGACGCCCTCGCGACGCTCACCGCCGAGAAGAACGTCGAGGTGTTCGGCGCCTACAACGTGCTGACGGCGGCCGAGCTCGAGAGCCGCAAGGAGATCCTCTCCGAGCAGTACGCCCTCACGCTCAACGTCGAGGCGGCCACGACCGAGTCGCTGGCCAAGACGAT
>CAXRFJ010000406.1:0-5691 GCA_964229475.1 Rubrivirga sp. | reverse complement strand
AACTAGCGCCCGCCCCCGCCTCGGCCCGCTCGCGGACCCGCCGAGGCGGACGGAGCGGGAGGCCCGGCCGACGCTGTTCGGCCGGGCCTCTGTCGTTACGGGCCGAACCGGGCGGCGGCGTTCGGCGCCCCGCGCGTCGGGCGGAGGCCGTCGGTCCACGTGCGGTAGTCGGCGTCGGGGAGGAGGCCCGCCGACCGGCCCGGCACCGGCGCCTCGTACCGCCGGACGTCGACGACGCGGTGGACGGCCAGCTTCCGCTCGCGGTCGGTGTAGCGGGCCACGAGGAGGAGCTCGCCGCCGGCCGGGGAGAGCGGCAGCGTCGCGCTCTCGGGGGCCACCCCGAACCGGGCCCCGGCCGCCACCGACTGCTCCGCCCCGCTGAGCACGTCGGCCGCCGACGTGGCGAGGCGGTACGCGACGGGTTGGTCGAGGGCGGAGACCACCTCGACCCAGCCCGCGCCCGCCTCCACCAGGACCTCGTTGATGACGAGGGGCCGGTCGGCCGGGGCGTTCGGGCCGCCCCGCGTGGGGAGGAGCGGCCCGCGGAACACGTCGACGGTGGCCTCGCCGGCTCGCACGAGCCGGCTCTGCCCATCGGGGTACGACCCGTACGCCGCGGGCCGCGCCGTGCCCACCTCGCCGGGGGAGATCGTGAGGGCGAGGACCGGTTGGCCGACCTGGTCGACGAGCTCGACGGCGTCGCCCACCTCCAGCTCGAGCCCGGACGCGAGGACCACGAAGCCCTGGGCCGGCACCGTGATCGAGACGGGGAGGGGGTAGAGGCGCTCCCGGTGCCGGAGGGCGTACTGCGTGAGCTGGATGGGGTCGGCCGTGGGGTTGAAGAGCTCGACCCACCCCTCGTCGAGCGAGACCTCGTTGATCGCGAGGGCGCTGGCGGAGGCCGCCTCCACCTGGAACCCCGCGGCCTCCTGCGCCGCCGGGGACGGCGTCCAGCGGACCGGCGCGCCGTACCCGGCGCCGACGAAGCCGAACCCGCCCTCGACGTTCGAGAACGTCCCCGGCTCGACGAGCGCGGCGTCCGGGAGGCGCGACCTCGGCCCGGCCCACGCCTCGTTGGTCACGAACGCCACGAACTCGACCTCGCTCAGGCGGAGCCGGCCCACCAGGTCGCGGCGCACCAGCTCGGCGCGGACGGCGGCGCTGAACGGGACCGCGACGAGCCAGGAGCCGGGCGCCGTCTCGGCCGGCGCGAGGCCCTCGATCGGCACCTCGATCCACTCGGACGGCTCGGCCCCGGTGGGGTCGGACACGAACACGCGGAGGACGCCGCCCTGGAGGTTCGGCACGCCGTCGACCTGGACGCGGTACGTCCCGAGCACGTCGAGCGGCGACCGCGACACGCGGCTGGGCCGGACGAGCGGGACCTCGACGGCGACCGCCACCTCGCGGGGCGGCTCCCCCAGCTCGACCACGCGGACGTCGACGGTGGCGCCGGGCGTGGGCCGGTAGTCGGCGACGAAGACGTGGCCGACGGACCCGTCCCAGTACGTCACGACGGAGTCGCGCCACGTGGCCGTCCGGCCCGTCTCGCGCTCGAGCGACGTGACCGTGACGGGGAGGGCGGCCGCCGACGTGTCGGGCACGAGCAGCGGGTCGATGGGGACGACGCGGAGGGCCTGGCGGTCGGACGTCGGGTCGAGGTAGCCGTAGAGCGTGAAGGGGCGGTCGGCGCCGCCGGTCGGGTCCACCTCCTCCGTGCACGCGGCCAGCGTGACGAGGGCGAGGAGCAGGAGGAGGGCGCGGCGCATCGGGGAGCTAGGGGGTGAACCGGGCGGCGGCGTTGGGGGCCTCGCGCGTCGGGAGGAGGCCCCCGGTCCAGGCGTCGGGGTCGCGGTCGGGGAGGAGCCCCGACGACCGGCCCGGCGACTGGGGGCCGTACGGCCGGACGTCGAACACGCGGGGAGGCGCGCCGGGCGGGCTCACGACGAGGTACAGCTCGCCGCCTCCCTGCTCGAGCGGGAGCGACGCGGCCGACTCCGCGGCCGACCCGAAGTCGCCGTCGAGCGGGACCCGGACCCAGTCGGCGAGCGGGAGCGTGCCGTCGTGGGTCACGAGGGCCTGCGGGGTGCCGAGGTGGCCCATCACCTCGACCCACCCGTCGGCCCCCTCGGTGTACACCTCGGTGAGGAGGGCGGGCAGGGCGGCCGGCCGGTTCGGGGCGCCGGGCGATTCCTTGATCCGGCCGCGGAAGAGGTCCACCCGGCCGCCCTGGTACGCGATCGGCCGCGAGAACCCGTCGGGGTACGACCCGAAGGTGCCCAGCGCCGGCTCGTCGGAGAGCTCGGTGATGGGGAGCTCGGAGACGACGGCGCGCTCGCGCGACAGGAACTCGACGAGGGTGTGCGGCCCGATCCGGCGGGCCACCTGGAGCACGACGAAGCCCCGGGACGGGACGGTGGTCCCCAGGGGGAACGGCGTCGTCTCGCCCGCCACCCGGATCGCGTAGCCGCCGACCGGGACCGCCTCGCGCGTGGGGTTGAACAGCTCCACCCACCCCTCGGCGCTGACCTCGTTGATCACGACGAGCGACGCGGGGTCGACGTCCACCACGAAGCCCCCCCGGGCCTGCGTCGTGAGCGAGGGCGTCCAGCGGACCTCCGTCCAGTAGCCGGCGCCGACGAAGCCGAACCCGCCCTCGACGTTCGAGAACGTCCCCGGCTCGACGATCCGGTCCTCGTCCAGCCCGCCCGGCGGGACCGCCCAGCCGGACGAGGTCACGAACACGCGGGCGCCCATCTCCACGAGCCGGAGGGGGCGCCCGCGGACCTCGGGCGCGGCGAGGAAGGCCTGCGCCGCCGCCACGAAGTTGAGGTCGAGCGCCCACGCGCCCCCGCCCGCCTCGGTGAACGGCGCGACCTGCCCGAACGGGACGTCCACCGTGTCCTCGGGCGCCGTCCCGTAGCCGGTCACCCGGAACACGAGCTCCGCGTCGAGCACGCGCGGGGCCTCGACCCGGAGCGGGTACGTCACGCCCCCGGCCGTCCCCTCGACCTCGCCCACGCGGACCCGCGACAGCGTGGGCACCTCGACGCCGACGGCCGTCACGCGGCGGTCCCCGTCGGTCTCCTCCACCTGGACGTCGACGGTCGCGCCCGGGGTCGGCGTGTAGTCGGCGATGAAGACGTGGCCGACGGACCCGTCGCGGAACGTGACCGCCGAGTCGCGCCAGGCGGCCGCCCGGCCGGTCCCGCGCTCGACCGACGTCACGCGGACGGCGAGCGCCCGGGCCGTGTCGGCGTCGATCGTCCCGAGGATGGGGGCGACGCGGATCGCCTGTCGGTCGGCGGTGGGGTCGAGGTAGCCGTAGAGCGAGAACGCCTGGTCGGTCCCGAGCGTCGGGTCGACGGCGTCGGAGCACGCCGCGAGCACGACGAGCCCTGTGAGCGCCAGGAGGATGGGGGCGGGCAGCGGGTGCACGGGGGGACTAGAGCCCGAACCGGGCGGCGGCGTTCGGCGCCCCGCGGGTCGGGAGGAGCCCGTCGGTCCACGTGCCGAGGTCGCCGTCGGGGAGGAGGCCCGCCGACCGGCCCGGCGACTGGGGCCCGTACGTCCGGGCGTCGACGACGCGGTAGCCCGACGGCTGGTCCTCCGCCAGCCGGCTCCCGTAGCTGACGAGGAGGTAGACCGTCCCGCCGGTGGGGTCGAGCACGAGCGCGTCCGCCTCGTCGGCCACGAGGAAGGCGCCCGTGGCCCCCGGGCCGGCGTCGGCACCGTCGAAGGCGAGGTCGCGGGCCGACGTCGCCAGCCGCGCGCTCTGGAAGAAGGTGTAGGTCGGGAGGACCTCCGCGAAGGGCGTCCCGCCGGTCGAGATCTCGTTGATCACGGCCGGGACGAAGGCCGGCCGGTTCGGCGCGCCCGGCGACGGGGCCACCGGCCCGCGGAAGATGTCCGGGCCGTTCTGCGGGAGCGGGAACGAGAGGCCGTCGGGGTAGGACCCCCACGCCTCGGCCTCCTCCTCGACGTAGATCCGGGAGACGAGCCGGCCGGACGAGCTGAGGAGCGCGACGTTGGCCCCCGCCGCCGCCTCGAACTTGACGTCGGCCTCGGCGTCGGTGACCACGAGGAAGCCGCCGCCGGCGAGCAGCGTCGGGCTCATGATCCGGACGCCGTCCTCGGGCGCGCCGGCCGTCACGATGTAGCCGCCGAGGTTGATCGGCTCGAGCGTGGTGTTGTAGAGCTCGACGAACCCGTCGCCCACCTCGTTGACCGCGACCAGGGTGGCGGGGTCGCCGGGGACCGAGAAGCCGGCCCGCGCCTGCGTGCTCACCGACGGGATCCAGCGGACGGGCGCCTCGTAGCCGGCCCCCACGAAGCCGAACCCACCGGCCACGTTCGAGAACGTCCCCGGCTCGATGATGGCGTCGAGGTCGAACCCGCCCGGCGGCACGGCCCACGCGTCGTTCGTCACGAACGGGGCGAACTCGGCCTCGAGCAGCGTCAGCCCGATCCCGAACAGGTTGTTCCTCTGGAGGTAGTCCTGGACGGCCCGGAGGAACGGCACGACGACGACCCAGTCCGGCCCCTCGTGGCGGATGTCGTACTCGTCGACCGGGACGACGAGCGTGCTCGTGTCGGCCGGCGCCGTCGGGAGGCCCGTGACGAACAGCCGGAGCGTCCCGCCGATGACCCGGGGCACGTTGCGGACGGTCACGGGGTAGTTCGTGAGCGCGCCGACGTTGAACGGCGCCCCGATCTCGGAGGCCGCCAGCGGCGGGACCTCGACCTCGACCGTCGCCGCGCGCCCGTCGCTGGCGGCGACGTCGACCGTCACGCGCCCGCCCGGCGTCGGCGTGTAGTCGGCCACGAAGACGTGGCCCAGCGAGCCGTCGCGGTACGTCACGACCGAGTCGCGCCACGTCACGGTCTCGCCGCTGCCGGCCTCCGTCGACGTCACGACGGCGTCGAGGACCTCCGGGGTGGCCTCGTCGATCGTCTGCCCGATGGGGACCACGCGGATCGCCGGGCGGTCGGCGGCGGGGTCGAGGTAGCCGTAGAGCGAGAACACCTGGTCGGTCCCGACCGTCGGGTCGACGGCGTCGGAGCAGCCGGCGACGGCGAGGGCGCCCACGGCGGCGAGGGCGAAGAGGAAGAGGCGGCGCATGGGGGGCGCGTCGGGGAGGGGCTAGTGGGCGGCGAGGTGCCGCGCGGCGGCGTTGGGCGCGTTCCGGGTGGGGGCGAGCCCGGGGCTCCAGGCGTCGTACTCCCCGTCGGGGAAGAGGCCCGACGACCGCGACGGGTCCTGCGGGCCGTACGGGCGGACGTCGACGACGCGCGGCGGGTTGTCGCGGAACAGGACGAGCACGACGATCTCGCCGCCGCCCTGCGCCAGCTCGAGCTGGCCGGCCGCCTCGTCCGCCACCCCGCGGTCTCCCTCGAACGACGGCTGGGCCCACGTCTCGAAGAGCCGGTCCACGTCGTCGGTGATGTAGACGTCGTTGACGCCCTGGCGGCGGAGCAGCTCGACCCACCCGGCGCTGCCGGCCGAGAACACGCGGCGGTGGTACGACTTCTCCGGGCTCGTGGTGACGCGCACGCTCGAGCGCTTCGTGTCGGGCACCGAACGCATCCTGCTTCCCGACGACGACTACGTCATACTCTACCTGCGTGACGGTGAGACTCTCACGCAGGTGCGTTTCTCGCGGCGCCGGGCCTCGCCGACCAATGCGCACC
>CAXRFJ010000405.1:0-13151 GCA_964229475.1 Rubrivirga sp. | reverse complement strand
CGAAGCCGACGCTCCCGCCGACCGCCAAGAAGCCGGCCCGGCCGCCCGGCGCCAAGCGCCCCCCGGTGCCCCAGCGCGCCCGCGTGGTCGACCCCGAGGGCGACGGCGCCGCGCTCGGCCTGCCGGTCCTCACGCGGAAGGACTTCGTGTCCGGCTCCGACGTCCGGTGGTGCCCCGGCTGCGGCGACTACGCCGTGCTGGCGGCCGTCCAGCGCGCGCTCCCCGAGCTGGCCGACACGCGCGAGGACGTCGTGTTCATCTCCGGGATCGGCTGCTCGAGCCGCTTCCCGTACTACATGAACACGTACGGCTTCCACTCCATCCACGGCCGCGCGCCGGCCGTCGCGACGGGCCTCAAGGCCACGCGGCCCGAGCTCGACGTGTGGGTGGTGACCGGCGACGGCGACGCGCTCTCGATCGGGGCCGGCCACACGGCCCACATGCTCCGCCGGAACGTCGACCTCCAGGTCCTCCTGTTCAACAACCAGATCTACGGGCTCACGAAGGGCCAGTACTCGCCGACGTCGGAGGTCGGGAAGGTCACGAAGTCGAGCCCGTACGGCTCGCTCGACCACCCGTTCAACCCGGCCGCGCTCGCGCTCGGCTCCGACGGGACGTTCGTGGCGCGGACGCTCGACCGCGACCCGAAGCACATGCAGACGGTGCTCAAGGCGGCCCACGCCCACCGCGGGACGTCGTTCGTCGAGATCTACCAGAACTGCAACATCTTCAACGACGGCGCCTTCTTCGACTTCACCGAGCGCGACTCGAAGCCGCTCCGGACCGTGTTCGTCGAGGACGGCGAGCCGATGGTCTACGCCAACGGCGAGCGCGGGCTCGTCCTCGACGGCCTCCGCCTCCGCTCCGTCGACCTCGGCGGCGAGCGGACCGCCGACGACTGCGTGGTCTACGACTCGACCGACAAGGCGCTCGCGCTGCTCGTGGTCGACCAGATGTTCTGGGACCCCGACCTCCCGCGCCCGTTCGGCGTGCTCTACCGGGAGGACCGGCCGACCTACGACGCGCTCCTCAACGAGCAGGTCGAGGAGGTCCGCCGGACGAAGGGACCGGGCGACTTCAAGGCGCTGCTGGCCTCGGGCGACACCTGGACCATCGAGTAGCCCGGTGGCGGCGCCGGCGCTCCGCCGCCTCACGCCGGCCGACGCGCCGGCGTACCGGGCGCTGATGCTCCGGGCCTACGCCGCGGCCCCCGACGCCTTCACCGCGACGGTCGCCGAGCGCGAGGCGCTCCCGCTCGGCTGGTGGGAGGCGCGGGTCTCCGCCGCGCCCGACGCGGCCCAGCTCGTCGTCGGCGCGTTCGACGGCGGCCGGCTGGTCGGGGCCGCGGGCCTCCGGTTCGAGCGGCGCCCGCGGACGCGGCACAAGGCGCTCCTGTTCGGGCTGACCGTCGACGCCGGGGCGCGGGGCCGCGGGGTCGCCCGCGCGCTCACCGAGGCGGCCCTGGAGCACGCCCGCCGGTCGCCCGAGACGCGCGTCGTCCAACTCCGCGTGATGGAGACGAACGCCCCGGCGCGGCGGCTCTACGCGTCGCTCGGGTTCGAGGCGTTCGGGACCGAGCCGCTGGCGGTCCGGATGGACGACGGGTTCGTGGCCGTCGTCCACATGAGCCGGGAGGTCGAGCGGGCCGCGGGCGTCAGCGAGCGACCGTGAACGTCCCGGACCGCTCGACGAGCGCGCCCGAGGCGGCCGGTCCGGAGACCGCGTACGCGTAGACGCCGGGCGCGAGCGCCGCGATCGGCACCTCCGCGACGCGCCCGCGCAGCTCGATGGGCTGGTCCTGGACGACCCGACCGAGCATGTCGATCACCCGCACGCGGACGGTCGCCGCGACCGGCCAGGACACCTGGAGGACGCCCGCGCCCGGCACGGACGGGTTCGGCGACGGGGCGACGCGGACGCGCTGCGGCTCGACAGGGACGACCGACGTGGCGCGCGGCGCCTCCCCCGGCAGCATCGTCGAGAGGTTGGAGGGCGGCGGGAGGGGGAGCGCCTGGGCGGCCGGGGCCGCGACCTCGACGAGCTCCCGGACCGACTCGAGGTGGCCCGCCGCGGACCGCGCCCACGCGATCGTGGTCTCGATCACGACCGTGTCCCCGTCCGAGAGCTGGAACGGCCCCTGGGAGGCGAGCATGTTGTACGAGTCGGCCGGGCGGGCGCCCCCCTGTGCGTCGACGTCCAGCATGCTCCAGTACTCAGGCGCGGCGCCGGAGTAGACCGCGGCCGTCGGCTCGGTGCCCGAGACGCCATCGGGGCTGACGGTCCACGGCGCGGCCCCGTCGGCCCGGTAGCCGCGCATCGTGTGGTAGGCCGCCGCGGCGGTCCGGGGGCGCTGGATCCCGCCCGCGCCCGCGCCCGACAGGTAGGTCAGGAACGTCCCGTCGGCCTCGGGCTCCGACCGGACCATGACGCCGACCGCCGGCGGCGTGTCGCCGTACGAGCCCGGCGTGGGGGCCGCGGGGTCGCCGTCGTAGGCGTCGTTGTAGGCGTAGACCATCCCGAGCGACGGGTCGGACCCGACGTAGTCGTCCCAGTAGACGCCGACGTCGGGGTCGAGGAAGAAGCCGACGTAGGCGTCCTCGACGGCCTCAGGCCCGCGCTTCGTGATCTCGTAGCGGAAGTGGGTCGCGTGGGCGAGGTCCTCGGCGGAGGCCCCCGGCGCCAGCGCCTCGGCGTCGGCCCGGGACACGGCCGAGGCGGTCACCCGGACCTCGACCCCCACCGGCCCGTTCGCCCACGCCCCGCCGTCCCAGTCGCCCAGCCCTGGCCCGCCGCGGTCGTTCAGGATCCACCACGCCGTCTGCGTCCCGCGGACGGCCGGGCGGTCGCCGGCCGCGAGGTCGTAGTTCGTCGGGTCGCCGTCGCCGTCGACGACCGGCGCGCCCAGCTCGGCGGGCCACTCGGCGAGGTCGGGCGTCGCGATGCCCGTCGCGTTGTACTGCGCGACGTCGGCGAGCGTCACCGACCAGATGCGGTCGTGGGCTTGGCAGCTCTCGTCCGTCGGGACGGCCCCGTCGGCCCCGAGCGGCCCGGGCCAGAGGAGCCCGCGCTCGGTGTACCCGGACACGCGGAGCGAGTCGCCGACCCTCCCGCCCATCAGGAAGGAGGCGACGGACATGGCGTTCGTCCCGTTCCCCCTCGGCACCTCGTAGGCCACGTCGCCGAGGCGCCGGAACAGCGACCCGACGTTGTAGAGCCCCGCCCGGACCTCGCCGGCCTCCAGCACGGCGGCGGCGGTCCCCTGCGCGCAGGTCCCGGCCGACTGGGCCGCGGCGGGGCCCGCGAGGACGACGGAGGCGAGGGCAACGAGGGGGCGGACGGAGCGGCGCAAGAAGGGCATACGCGGAGGCAATCGGGAGGGGAGATCGAAACTGCACGCCCGCCTCGGGGCGTCGCTATGCAGAACCGAATACCCCGACGGAGGATCGGCTCGGGTGCCCCTGGGCACTCCGCGCGTCCGCGACGCGCCGCCGCCGCGGACGGCTCCGGGGCAGGGAAGGCGACGAGCGCCCCGGCGTAGACTGGGCGCCATGCGCCCGTCCCCCCTGCTCGCCGCCCTCGCGGTGCTCACCGTCGCCTGCACCGACCCGGCCCCGCGCGCCTCGGAGGACGCGCCCTCGCGCCCGCCTCCCGGACCCGCTGCCCCCGACACGCTCGACCCGGCCACGGTCGCCGACGGCGGCGCGGTCCCCCTCTCCCCCGCCGAGGTCGACCGCCTCGTCGCCGAGGACTCGCTCTGGGCCGAGGCGCTCCGCATCCACTACGACGCCGTCGTGCTCGACGGGCACGTCGACACGCCGACGCTGATGCTCGACCGCGGCTACCGGCTCGGCGAGCGCCACCGTCGCGACCACGTCGACCTCCCGCGGATGGCCGAGGGCGGGCTCGACGGCGCCTTTTTCTCGATCTACGTCGCCCGGAGCTACGGCGAGGGCCAGGCCGCGACCGACCGCGCGCTCGCCATGATCGAGGCCGTCAACCGGCAGGTCGCCGGGCTGGAGGGCGCCGCGCTCGTCCGCACCGCTCGCGGCGTCCTCGACGCCCGAGAGCGCGGCGAGGCGGCCGTCCTCCTCGGCCTCGAGGGCGGCCACGCGCTCCAGGGCTCGCCCGAGGTCCTCCGGCTGCTGGCGGCCAACGGCGTCCGCTACGTCACGCTCACGCACTCGAACACGAACGCCTGGGCCGACGCCTCGACCGACGCCCCGCGCTGGGGTGGCCTGAACGCGCTCGGCCGCGAGCTCGTCGCCGAGATGAACCGGCTCGGCGTGCTCGTCGACCTCTCCCACGTCTCGGACGACACGTTCGAGGACGCGCTCGCCGTCACCCGGGCGCCCGTCCTCCTCAGCCACTCGTCGTGCCGGGCCCTCCACCGCCACGCGCGCAACGTCTCCGACGACATGCTGCGGGCGCTCGCCCGGAACGGCGGCGTGGTCATGATCAACTACTTCGCGACCTACCTGGGGAGCGGGCGCGTCGACCTCGACGACGTGCTCGACCACGTCCAGCACGCGGCCGAGGTGGCCGGGGTCGACCACGTCGGGCTGGGGAGCGACTTCGACGGCGTCCCGCGGCTGCCCGACGGGCTCGGCGACGTGACGCGCCTGCCCCCCCTCACGCACGGCCTCCTGGCTCGCGGCTTCTCGGAAGCCGACGTCCGCAAGATCTTGGGCGGCAACGTCCTCCGCGTGCTCGCCGAGGCCGAGCGGGTCGCGGACGAGATGCGGAGCCGAGCCGAGAGGCCGTCCCCCTCGGGCGGCTAGCGGAGCACGCGGGCGGCGGCCTCCGGGTCGCCCTCGTTCGGCGCGGCGTCGAGGCCGAGCGCCTCGGCGACGACGCCGTACACGTCGACGGTCCGGAGCGGGCCGGTCGCGAGGCCGCTCCGGAAGCGCGGGCCGCGCGCGAGGAAGACGCCGTGCATCGACGCGGCGCGGTTGTCGTAGCCGTGCGTGCCGCCCGACGGCCGGTCGGGGTAGCGCTCGACGTAGGCGCGCGACGAGGCCGTCCAGCCCTCGTCGGCGATCACGACGACGGGCGGGATGCGGGCGTTGTCGGAGTAGTGGAGCCGCTCGGGCACGTCGGCCTTGGCGTGGGCCGAGAGGTGCGGGAGCGCCGAGATGGCCGCGGCGAGCGCCGCCGGGTCCTGCCCATCCTCGGGCCAGATCCCGACCGGCTCGCCCCAGTCCACGTCGACCGCGTCGAGGTCGATGGCGTCGTCGAGGAGCACGACGCGGTCGGGCGAGACGGCCGCCATCCCGTGGTCGCTGACGACGACGAGGTCGGTCGCGGCGAGCCGGCCGCGCTGGCGGAGGCCGTCGACGAGGCGCGCGAGCGCGGCGTCGACCTGCTCGATGGCCGCGTTCGTCTCGTCGGCCTCCGGGCCGAAGCGGTGGCCGGCGGTGTCGACCGCCTCGAAGTAGAGTGTGACGAGGTCGGAGCCCTCGTCCAGCCACGCGAGCGCCTGGTCGACGCGGTCGGCATAGGCGAGGTCGCCGTCGTACGGGAGCCAGTGCGTCGGGCGGACGCCCGCGATCTCGGCCTCGGAACCGGGCCAGAACGCGGTCGCGGCCGTGAGCCCCTGGGGCTCAGCGGTGACCCAGATCGGCTCGCCGCCCCACCACCGGCCGTCGATGATCGCCTCGCGGTTCGAGAGCGAGAACCGCGCGGGCTCGCCGTCCACCAGCCGCTCCGGGTCCCGCATCGTGTTGGCGACGATCCCGTGCTGCGAGGGGTGCAGCCCCGTCACGAGCGAGTAGTGGTTCGGGAACGTCTTGGTCGGGTAGACCGGGAGCAGCCGCTCGGCGCGGACGCCCTCGGCGAGGAACCGGAGCGTCGGCTGCTCGACGTCGGCGCGATCGAGGTAGTCCCACCGGTACCCGTCGATCGAGACCAGCACGAGCGCGGCCTCCCCCGCCTCGGCCGCGTCGGCGGCCGGCTGGGGCGAGGCGCACCCGGGCAGCGCCGGCCCGGCGCCGGCGGCCCGCAGCAGGAGAACGGCGACGGCGAGCAGCGGACGGGTCATGAGGGCGTGAGGCGTGGGGCATGCGGCACGGGGCGCGATGCCCCCCGCCCCGTCCCCGATTCCGCTACTCGAAGTCGGTGTTCAGGCGGAAGCGGCTGATCCGGTTGTTGCCGGTGTCGGCGACGTAGACGATCTCCTCGTAGTAGGCCACGCCCTGCGGGTCGGCGAACTGGAGCGGGCCGGCGCCGGAGCCGCCGAACGAGGCGCGGACGGGCCGCGTGGAGCCGGAGCCCGGCGGCGGGGCCACGCCCTCGATCCCGTTCTGGTTGAACACGAACAGGCTGTCCTTGCCGGCGTCGAGCACGAAGAGGTAGCCCGTCTGGTCGGCCGCGTAGGCGAGGCTCGTGGGGCGGACGAACTGGCCGGCCTCGAACAGCGCGCCGTCGCCGGCGGCGGGGTTGCCGGCGGCGCCGAGGCGGCCGGAGTCGACGCGGTACTCGATCCCGTCGGACGTCTCGACGAGTTGGACCGAGACGACGCCGTAGGTCGGGGTGGGCTCGCCGGCCGGCGGCGCGAGGGCGAGCATGAAGTCGTCGTTCTGGGCGATCGAGCCCCGCTGCGGCGGCCCGACGAACGTGAGCACGTCGGACGGGTAGTAGGCGCTGAGCAGCGACGGCCGGTCCGGCGTGAGGGCGCGGACGTACTGGATGAACTCGCCCTCGGCGGAGTACTGGATGAACGCGTTGAACGGGCTGAAGGCCTGGCTCGGCCGGCCCGTGGCCGTCGAGTTGACGGGCCCGCGGCGCGTCACGTAGAGCCGGTTGTCGGCGAGGACGGCGACGCCGGTGAACTCGGCGTCCTCGTCGCTGGCGCCCGTGCTGTACGTGTCGGGCGTCTCGAACCGCGTGAACCGGCGGCTACCGTCGTCGAACGGGTGCCAGAGGATGTCGGCCACGCGGGGCGTGCCCGTCGTGAGGCCCGAGATGCGGTAGACGACGGCGAGGTCGCAGGCCTCGGGGTCGCCGCCCGAGGGGCAGTCCGCCCCGGCGACGGTCGTGTCGCGGCGGGCGGCGACGTAGAGGTCGAGCCGGCGGTCCTGCACGATGGCCGTGACGTCGCGGAGCGGCTGGCCGGCGACCTCCGACAGGAGGAACTGCGGCCGGCCGGCGAGGTCGAGCACGTGGACGCCGCGGTCGTCGGCGACGTAGACGAACTCGTCGTAGCCGACGTACACGTCGACCGGGCGCACGAACGCGCCGCCGAAGCCCTGCGTGTAGAACGGGTTCAGCGGGACGTAGCCGACGTCGTCGACGAGGGTCGGGTCGGTCTGGCCCTCCTCGAAGATCTCCTCGGTCGTCGGGTCCGTCTTCGAGCCGAGCACGGCGTCGCAGCCGCCGAGCGCGACCGCCAGCCCGGCGAGCGCGACGAGCCACGAGGCGGGGGTCGTCCGGGGGGAGGGCATGGGGGTGTCCTGGGTCATTCCTGGTCGCTACCGGTCCTAAAACTGGAGGGAGACGCCGATCCGGTGGGTCGGGCCGAGGCGCTCGAACTGCTCGAAGGCGTAGTCGGCCCGAAGCGAGCGGTCGCCGAGGCCGGGCACGTCGATGCCGAAGCCGAGCGTGGGCGTCGTGGCCTCCTCGACCCCGAAGCGGTAGCCGCCGCGGAGCGAGAGGAGGTCGTTCCAGACGTACTCCGCGCCCACGTTGAACTGCTCGGCGTTGTCGTTGGGGTTGGTGAGCTGGCCGGAGACCGTGAGGTCGTGCTCGGCCGAGCGGAGGACGTCGTAGCCGATCCCGAGCATGAACGTCGTCGGCGGGACGAGGTCCTCGAACTCGTCCTCGACGACCACGCCGCCGTCGACCGTCGGCCGCTCGATCTCGCCCTCCGCCTGGCCGTTGAGCCCGAAGTTGCGGATGGCCACGCCGATCGAGGCGCCCGTCGAGCCCACGTTGTAGTGGACGCCGAGGTCGAGGAGCGGGACCGTCATCGCGACGTCGGCCGCCGACTCGCGGGCCACCTTCGCCGTGACGCCGTAGGCGAACAGGTCCGTGAGCGCCTGGCTCACGGAGAGGCCGCCGACGACGCCGAGGTAGCTGAACGTCTGGCCCGTCCCCCGCGGCCCCGAGAACTCGGTCGTGACCGCCATCTCGCCCGAGTCGAGCGTCTGGACGTGGCCGCCGACCGTGAACGGCCCGACCTGCTGGGTCACGGCCGCGTAGTGCATCGAGACGTCGGCGAAGTAGGAGAGCGTGGCCGCCATGGCCTGGGTCCGCCCGCCTCGGGCCGCCAGCGCGGGGTTCCAGAAGAGCGCCGAGGCGTCGGCAGCGGTCGCCACGGCCGTCCCGCCGAGCGCCGCGCCGCGCGGGTCCACGGGGACCTCGAGGAACTGGAAGCCGGCCGTCCCGGCCCGGTCCTCGCCGTAGGCCGGGAGGATCTGGGCGCTGGCGGCGGCGCTCGACACGAGCAGCGCCAGCAAACCGAAGCGGAGGAGCGTTGGGGTCATGGTCGGAGTGTTGCGTATTGCGTGTTGCGTTTCGGTGTCACGTGCGGACCACGCAACACGAAACACGCAACCGCCTCTAGAACTTGTAGCTCAGCCCGAGCACGACGTGCCGGGGCGTCAGGTAGCGGGCCGGGTTGAACGGCGGGAGGCCGCTCGTCGAGGGGTCCTCGAAGCGCGGGTCGCGGAGGTAGCTCGGGACGTCGTAGTCCGGGTTGCCGCGGAGCGTGGTCGGGTCGGTGCCCGGCTCGATCTCGGGGTAGGCCTCGCCCGTGACCGGGTTGATGATCACGCTGTTCTTCTGGTTGAACAGGTTCTCGACCTCGAGCACCGCCACGAGGTCGCTCCCGCCGATCCCGAACCGGCGCTCGGCGCGGAGGTCGAACCACCACCACGGCTTCCCGGTCTCGGAGAACCGGAGCGCCGGGTCGTCGACGACCTCGTAGACCGGCCGCCAGTCGCGGGCGCCCGTGAACGGGTTGACCTCGTTGCCCACGAACTCGACCGGCGTGTAGCGCTGGCCGCTCCGGAACGTGCTCTGGACGAACAGCTTGACGCGGTTGAGGCCGGGGATCCCCATCCACGGCTGGGCCTCGTCGTGCGAGAGCGTGACCGACGCCTTGAGGTCGAGCGGGCGGTCCCACGCGAGCGGCGTCTCGAACGTGTTGTCCGCGTTGCCGTCGGCGATGAGGTCCTGGAGCGCGTCGTTGTTCGTCGAGCTGAGGCCGGTCGCGCGGGAGTAGGAGCCGGAGAACTGGCCCAAGAACCACGCCCCGATCCGCTTGGTGTAGGCGACCTCGATGCCGCGGACGCGGGCGAAGTCGCCGTTGACGCGGAGCGCGCGGTTCGTCTCGCGGCCCGTCGGGTCGGCGATGGTGACGGAGGCGACCGTGATGAAGTCGAACTTGTCGCGCCAGAACGCCGTGACGTTCAGGGCGTCGTTTGCCGTGATCTGGTTGCGGACGCCGAGCTCGTAGGCGATGTCGATCTCGGGGTCGAGGTTCGGGTTGCCGAGGTCGGAGAAGAACGAGCGGTCCTGGTAGAACGGGTCGAGGTTCGTGTACAGGTACGTCGGGTGCGGGAGCCGCATCGAGTGCCCGTAGGAGAAGAACAGGACCTGGTTGTCGCGGATCGGGAAGCTCACGTTGAGCTTCGGCAGGAGCCGGGCCTTCCAGCGGAGGCCGAGGAGCGGCGTCGTGTCGGCCTCGTACCCGTCGCGGATCGCGGTCGGGATCGTGAACGCCGAGTCGGCCACGAGGTCGTCGACGTACGAGCCGGCGGCCCACGTCTCGAACCGGCCGCCGAGCGAGGCGATCAGCCCGTTGTAGCGGAACCGGTGGGTCGTGTAGAACGCCGCCCGCCGCGGCTTGACGCGCCAGATGTCCGACGACTGGCCGAGCCGGTTCGACTGCGTGAACGTCCCGTCGGGCAGCTGGATCGGCGCGCCGACCCAGGGCCGCGTGATGTCGATCCACTGGTAGTCGTTGAGCGTGCCCTCGGCGCCGAGCGTGAACTCGTACGACTCGTCCGGGGTGAACCGCGTGAACTCGGCCCGGGCCGTGAGCTGCTCGGCGAAGTGGTCGTGCCAGTCGGTCGCGACGCCGCCGTTGTTGACGAAGCCCGGGCCGGGGAGCACGAACAGCGCCGTGTCGGCCGGGACGTCGGTCGGGTCGCCGAAGATGGTGCCCGGGAAGCCGGGGATCGAGAACGGGTCGAGCTCGGAGTCGACGTTCTCGGGCCGCCAGTCGCGGCCGTTGGCGTCGGCGCGGAGGCGCGTGAAGAGCCGCGAGACCTGGACCTCGTAGATCGACTGCTGGCCGACCGCGTGCGTCCACAGGAGGTACGCGAGGTTCGAGTCCTGCGTGTAGGTGTTGGCGAGGTCGGGCTGGAGCGCGAACGCGTACTGGAAGCCCGGCGCGACGACGGCGTCGTTGCCCGTGACCTGGAGCATCCGCGTGTTCTGGTTGACGGCCAGCGACCGCTGGTAGCTGCCGACGAGCTTCATCCCGGACCGCGGGAGCACGACGAGCTTGCCGAGCCCATTCCAGCGGTTGCCCCGGCGCGGCGCCCAGAAGTCGGACGCGATCGAGCTCGACACCTGGTCCGGGACCGAGTAGAACGTCGAGTCGGGCGTGGTGAGGTAGCGCTCGAAGCCGTCGGAGAACGTGCCCTGGGCCGAGGTGAAGAACCGGACGCGGCCCGGGACGATCGGGCCGCCCAGCGAGAGCTCGACGTTGTCCTCGTTGAAGGAGCTCGCCCAGTCCTCGTTGAACCCGAAGTTGTCGCGCTGGACGGCCGCCCGCGCCTCGAACGTGTCGGTCCCCTCGCGCGTGCGGATCTGGACCACGCCCGAGGTCGCGTCGCCGACGGACGCGTCGGCGCCGGTCGTGACGACCTCGACCTCGCCGAGCGCGTTCGAGCCGAGGTCGAGCCCGAAGCCGGTGCCCGCGAGCGGGTCCTTCGCGCTCACGCCGTCGACGACGTAGCCGGTCTCGGTCGCGCGCCCGCCGCGGATGTAGAGGCCCGTCGGGTCCTGCGTGACGCCGGCCTGGTTGGCGATGACGTCCTGGACGTCGCGGACCGGCCGGGACTCGATCTGGTCCTGCGAGATGGTGTAGGCGCTCTCGGCCCGCTCGACGTCGATGAGCGGGGCGTCGCCGACGACGATCACCTCGTTCTCGGTCCCGAGCACGGCCTCCTCGAGCTCGATCTCGAGCCGCGTCGTCTGGCCGTTCGTGACGGAGATGCCGGTGAACTCCTTCGTCTGGTAGCCGACGTAGCTCACGCGGACGGTGTAGTCGCCGCCGCTGAGGCCCTCGATGGTGAACGCGCCGTCGATGTCGGTCGCCGCGCCGCGCGTGGTGCCGAGCACGAACACGCTCGCGCCGATGACGGGGAAGTCGGTGGCGGGGTCCACGACGGTGCCGGCGATCGTGCCCTGCGCGGAGGCGGGCCGGGCGCCGAGCCCGACGAGGAGGACGGCGAGCGCGAGCCACCACGCCCGCCTCGGGGCCGAGGCGGACGGGGTCGGACGGGACGGGAGCGAGGGCATCCGGGGCGTGGGAGTCGGAGCGGTCGTCACTAGCGGCGGGCGAAGCGGCCGGAGGTGGCCGGGAAGTCGAGGCCGTCGAGCATCAGCGCCAGCGCGTCGACGACGCCCTCGGTCCCGCCGTCGGCGGGCGCGAAGAGCGGGTTCGGGCCGGCGAAGAGCGGGAGCGCGAAGAGGGCCGAGCGGCCGTCGGCGCGGATCGAGGCGAGGACCTCGGGGCCCTCCCAGGTGTCCGTCGGCACGTTGTTCTCGTAGAACGACATCCGGTACAGCGGGACGTCGTCGGGGCCGACGGCGTACGGCAGCGCGCTCGTGAGCAGGCGCGTGGCCTGGAGCGGCGGGAGCGTCCGGCCCGTGCCGGGGACCTCGGCCTGGGGGCGGACCGGCGTCCCCGCGTTCGCCCGCAGCGCGCGGACGCCCTCCGGGAACGTGATGAGCTCGCCGAGCGGGAGGATGTCGATGGCCGCGTTCGCCGTCCCGCCCACGTCGGTCCCCTGCGGGAGCGAGATCGGGAACTGGACGAGGATCCGGCCGCCCCGGTCGAAGAACAGGTCCATCACGCTGGCCGCCCGCGGGAGGTTGTTGCCGTTGGCCGTGTTCGTGACCGCGTTCGAGACCCAGTAGATCCGGTCCCAGAGCGCGAGCGTCTGGCGGAGCGTCGGGTCGGCGGCGGACGGGAGCGCGTCCGAGAACTGCGGGCTGGTCGAGGACTGCGGCGTCTCGGAGAGGTCCCACTCGTCGAAGCGGCCCGTCCCGTTGGCCGCGAGGGCGGCGCGGGCCACGTCGAGGACCTGCTGGTCGTCGCCGACGCGGACGTCGTTGACGAGGAGGACCGGGCTCGTCACGCGGCGGACGTACAGGCTCGTCACGGGCTGGCCCTCGTCGTCGAGCGCGGGGTAGCGGAGCGTCCGGCTCGTGGCGCCGGCCTGGTCGACGGCGCGGAAGTAGACCACGTTGTCGGCGTCGAGCCGGAAGCCGGGCAGCGAGACGTCGGCGTTGCGGAAGCCGCGGCCGGTGTAGACGGTCGCCGTCGTGGTGCTGGCCGACGGGTCGGCGGCGACGAGCGAGACGAACGTGACGTCGGGGTCGAGGCGGACGAACCCGCCGGTCGTGTCGTTGAGCGCGATCTCGACGCCGGCGATGTTCTCCTCCCCGTCGATGTCGGCGGCGGCGAACGAGAACGAGACGACGGGCCACGTCGTGTCGGGCGGCGCCTCGGCCGAGACGAGCCGGAACGTCGGGTTCGAGTTGACGATCGGGAACACCGTCCGCGCCGGGCTCTCGTCGACCGCGCCCTGGTCGTCGACGGCGCGGACCTCGACGACGACGTCGGCGGTGCTGGCGCCGAGCGGGATCTCGAGGCGGATCGTCGAGTCGCGGCGCGCCGTCCGGTTCCACCCGTCCTCGGGCGCCGGCGACGCGTCGGCCTGATAGGAGCGGACGTCGAAGCCGGTCACGACGCCGTCCGGGTCGGTGCCGGACCACGCGACGTCGACGGTCGAGATGAGGCGGCGGCCGTCGAGGTCCTCGCGGAGGTCGTTCGAGCGGACGGCCAGCTCGGTCTCGGGCGCCCGGTTGTCGGCGGCCGAGCCGTCGAAGCCGGCGTCGCAGGCGGCGAGCCCGAG
>CAXRFJ010000404.1:0-6734 GCA_964229475.1 Rubrivirga sp. | reverse complement strand
CCGCGCCCCCCCACCCCGCGCCCGCTCTCCCATCCGCCCGGCCGATGAACGCCCCCCAGTACGTCAGCACGCGCGGCGGCGCGGACCCCGTCCCGTTCCGGGAGGCCCTCCTCGACGGGCTGGCCCCCGACGGCGGGCTCTACGTCCCGACCCACGTCCCCGACCTCCCGCCCGACTGGCGCGGCGCTGGGTCGCTCGCCGAGCTCGGCGCCCGCGTCCTCGGGGCGTGGCTGCCGGGCGTCGGCGGCCTCGACGCGCTCGTGGCCGACGCGCTCTCGTTCCCGGTCCCGCTCGTGCCGCTCGAGGGCGACGGGTGGGACGGCGTCCACGTCCTCGAGCTGTTCCACGGGCCGACGCTCTCGTTCAAGGACGTCGGCGCGCGGACGATGGCGCGGCTGATGGGCGCGGCGCTGGGCGGCGAGCCGGTCACGATCCTCGCGGCGACGTCGGGCGACACGGGCAGCGCCGTCGCGTCGGGCTTCGCGGGCGTCGACGGCGTCCGCGTGGTGCTGCTCTACCCGAAGGGCCAGGTCAGCGCGGTCCAGGAGCGCCAGCTGATCGTCGAGCGCGAGAACGTCCGAGCCCTCGCCGTCGAGGGCACGTTCGACGACTGCCAGCGGCTCGTGAAGCAGGCCTTCGCGGAGGCGCGGCCGGAGGCGGGCCGGCTGTCGTCGGCCAACTCGATCAACATCGGGCGGCTGCTCCCGCAGATGCTCTACTACCTCTGGGCGGACCTCCAGCTCGACCGCGAGCCGCCGCTCGTCGTCGTCCCGAGCGGCAACCTGGGCAACCTCACGGCCGGGACGCTGGCGATGCGCGGTGGCCTCGGCGTGGCCGGCTTCCTCGCGGCCCACAACGCCAACGACGGCTTCCCGCGCTTCCTCGCCGGCGGCGACCCGCCCGCGGGCGACTCAGTCCGAACGCTCTCGAACGCGATGGACGTCGGGGTCCCGAGCAACCTCGAGCGCCTCCGCGCTCTGTTCTCGGACGACGACCTGCGCGGGCTCGTCCGGGGCGAGGCGGTCACCGACGACGAGACGACGGCCTCGATGCGCCGCGTCCACGACGAGACGGGCTACCTCGCCGACCCCCACACGGCGGTCGGGCTGGAGGCCGCGCGCCGGGCCCGCCGGCGTGGCGACGGCTCGCCGGTGGTCGTCCTCTCGACGGCGCACCCGGCCCAGTTCCCGGAGTCGGTCGAGGCCGCGACCGGCGTCGTCCCCGAGGCGCCCGCGCGGCTGGCGTCGCTGTGGGACGCGCCCGTCGCCGTCGAGACGATCCCGCCGTCGCTCGGCGCGCTCCGCACGCACCGGTAGCCGCCCCGGCCTGCCGCGGCGCCGGGGCGGGGGAGGTCAGACCGTCCCGATCTGCCGGAGCCGCCGCCGGACGCGGACGTAGCGCGCGACGCCGGCCGCCGTCACGACCACCGCCAGCGGGATCGCCGTCCAGCCCACGAGGATCGCCCAGCCGGTGTCGACGAAGTGGAGGAGCGTGACGCCGCCGGCCACGAGCGCCAGCGCCGTGCGGAGGTAGGCGAGGAGCGTCCGCTCGTTGGCGAGGACCGTCCGGTCGAGCGCGAGCTGGTCGCGGAGCGTGAGGTCGTCCTCGGGGACCTGGGAGTAGGGGGCCATGGCTAGTACAGGCCGACGGGGTCGACGTCGAGGTTGACGCGGTGGCCGGACGGCGTCGTGAGGCGGCCCTCGACCGCCCGCACCACCGACGCGAGCACCGCGGCGGGCAGGGACCGCGGGGCCTTCACGAGGAGGTGGACGCGCCACCACCGCTTGACGCGGCCGACGAACGCGGGCACCGGCCCGAGCACCTCGACGCCGGCGACCCGGCCCGCCTCGGCGCGGAGCGCGGCGCCCCAGCGCTCCGCGAGCGCGAACGTCGAGCCCTCGTGCGGGCCCTTGACCTCGACGCCGACGAGCCGGCCGTAGGGCGGGTAGCCGAGCGCGAGGCGCTCGCCGAGCTCGCCGAGGGCGAACCCGTGGAAGTCGTGGCGGAGGGCGAACTGGATGGCCGGGTGCTCCGGGTTGCGCGTCTGGAGGAGCACCTCGCCCGGGAGGTCGTGTCGGCCGGCCCGGCCGGCGACCTGCGCGAGAAGCTGGAACGTCCGCTCGGCCGCGCGGAAGTCGGGGAGGAGCATCCCCGTGTCGGCCTCGACCACGCCGACGAGCGTGACGCGCGGGAAGTCGAGGCCCTTGGCCACCATCTGCGTGCCGAGCAGGACGTCGGCGTCGCCGCGGCCGAAGGCGTCGAGGATCCGGCGGTGGGCGCCCTTCCGGCTCGTCGTGTCGAGGTCCATCCGGAGCAGGCGGGCGTCGGGGAAGACCTCGGCGATCTCCTCCTCGACGCGCTGCGTGCCGCTGCCGAGGAGCGCGAGCGCCGGGCTGTCGCACGCCGGGCACGTCCGGTAGAAGCGCTCCGCCCGGCCGCAGTAGTGGCACCGGAGGTTCCGCGTCGCCTTGTGGACGGTCAGCGAGACGGCGCAGTCCTGGCACGTCGGCGTCCAGCCGCAGTCGTCGCAGGTCACGACGGGCGCGTAGCCGCGGCGGTTCTGGAGGAGGATCGTCTGCTCGCCGCGGTCGAGGCGGGCCTGCATGGCCTCGCGGAGGTCGTGCGACAGCGCGCCCTTGAGCCGGCGGATCTGCCGCTCGCGGGCGAGGTCGATCACGCGGACCGGCGGGAGCGGCGCCGGCGCGCGCGTCGTCCCGTCGGGCCCGCGGACGGGCACGCGCTCGGGCATCTCGAGGCGCGTGTACTTGTCCGCGTTCGCGTTGGCGACGGTCTCCATCGAGGGCGTCGCGCTGCCGAGCACGCACACGGCGCCGGCCCGGTGGGCCCGCATCACGGCCACGTCGCGCGCGTGGTAGCGCGGTGCCGGGTCGAACTGCTTGTAGCTCGCCTCGTGCTCCTCGTCGACGACGACGAGCCCGAGGTCGCGGACCGGCGCGAAGACCGCCGAGCGCGGGCCGATCACGATGGGGTAGACGCCGTCGCGGATCCGCGTCCACGCGTCGAGCCGCTCGCCGGGGCTCATCCGGCTGTGGAGCACGGCCACGCGGTCGCCGAAGTGGGCCCGGAAGCGGCGGACCGTCTGCGGCGTGAGCGCGATCTCGGGGACGAGGACGATGGCGCTCTTGCCGCGGTCGAGGGCCTCGCGGAGCGCGCGGAGGTAGACCTCCGTCTTGCCCGAGCCCGTCACGCCGTGGAGCAGGAACGTCTCGGCGCGCGCGGTCGCGATGGCGCCGGTGAGGGCCTCGAGGGCCGTCGTCTGGGCCGGGTGGAGGTCGAGCGGCGCCGCCGGCGGCACGGCCTCGACCTCCATCCCGTCCGCCTTCCGCTCGACCTCGGCGTCGAAGGCCTCGACGAGCCCGTGCTTCTCGAGGCTCTTGACCGTCGAGGAGGAGGCGCCCGTCGCCGCGAGCGCCTCCGCCTGGAGGACGACCTCGCCCGCCTCGGCGAGCCAGTCGAGGAGGGCGCGCTGCTTCGCGCCGCGGACGTCGGCCTCGCCGGCGTCGTCGCCGAGGCGGAGGTGGCGGGCCGTCTTGGCGGTCACGCTCGCGTCCTGGACCTCGTGCTCGACCGCGAGCACGCCGGCCGCCTCCATCCGCCGGAGCAGGTTCTGCGGGACCGTCTTCCGGTTGAGGACCTCCGCGAGCGCGGCGACGGGGAGGCCCGTCCCGTTCCGCTCGTGGAGCGCGCGGAGGATCTGCCGGCCCCGCGTTTCGTCCCACGCGTCGGGCGGGGCGAGGGCGCGGGCGACGCGCCGGCTCTCGACCTCGGTGCCGCTCGGGAGCGCGGCCTTGATCGCTTCGCCCCACGCGCAGAGGTAGTACGTGGCGACCCACCGCGTGAGCGCGAGGAGGTCGGGCGGGAGCGCCGGCCGCGCGTCGAGGACGTCGTGGAGCGGCTTGAGCCCGTCGGGGCTCCCCTCGACCCGCTCGGCGACGACGCCGGTGAGCTGGCGCCGCCCGAACGGGACGAGCACGCGGGCGCCGGGGACGGCCTCGGCGGCCATCTCGTCCGGCACGCGGTACGTGTACACGCCGTCGACGGACGTGAGCGGGACGACGTGGGCGAGCGCGGCCATGCCGCAAGCTACCGAGGCCGGCGACCCGACTCCGTCCGCCTCGGCGTCGAGGCGGCGCTAGCTGCAGCGGCCGTCGCTCCAGTCCTGGTGCCCGCGGCCGGGCTGGCAGCGCGTCTGGCGGCCGGCGGCCACGAGCTCCCACGTCGGGCCGTAGGGTGCGTACGTCAGCCGGAGCCGCTCGTCGCGGACCGAGTCGTCGCGGAGGCCGAGCGCCGTCACGAGGACCGTCGCCTCGTACGACGTCTCCGCCAGCGGCGTGACGTTGACCTCGTCGGCGTCGTAGCGCTGGGCGAGGGCCTCGGCGGCGACCTCGGGCGTCGAGGCCGCGTTGTAGTCGGCGAGGAGGTCGTCGGCCGGGGCGAAGGGGCCGAGCTCGTACGCCGTCGGGTCCAGCGTCTGGATCGACTCGGTCCGGGCCTGAGCGGGGCCGTCGGAGAGGAGGCGGAGGTCGGCGACGAACTCGGCGGCCTCCTCCAGCGGGAGCGGCCGGCAGCCGCTCTGCGTGTCGCTCAGGAACAAGATGCCGGCCCCGTCGAGGTCGACGAACTCCGACACGATCGTCCCGACGCCCCACACCTGCGCGCTCGTCCCGCGCGGGTCGTCGCCGGCCTCGAACACACGGACGGCCCGGCCGAGGTCGCGGATCGTCACCTGCGTCGAGACGAGCGGGTACTCCGGCCCGCCGAGGCCCTCGTTGGCGCCCGAGACCTCGAAGCAGGCGCCGTCGGCGCGGCGGTAGCCGAGGGCGTAGCTCCCGAACCGGCCGTCGGAGTCGGCCGCGAATCGGTCGAGCACGAACGCCCCCGCGTCGCCCGGCACGAGTGCCGGGAAGGGGAGCCCGCGCAGCGCCGCGAGCTGGTCGCCCGTGAGCCCGCCGAGGCCGGCCTCCTCCGGGGCGGGCTCGTACGGATCCGGCCCGGACGGGCCGTCGGCCGGGGGCGGGCCGGCGCAGGCGGCGAGGGCGAGGGCGGCGAGAAACGCGAGAGGGCGCATGGGCACGGGCGGCGGCGGGCCCTCTCAACGGCGGCCACCGGCGAGGCGATCCCCGGGCGCATGCGAGGATCGGGCCTTCGCACGACGGGCAGACCGGCCGTCCGCTCTAGGTTCGCGCTCGTCACTCACGTCGTCGGTCCCATGATGGTCTCCTCTCGCCACCTGATGTTGTGGGGAATGGGATGCGCGCTCGCGTGCACCGCCGCGACGGCGCAGCCCGCGTGCCCGCCCGGCCAGGGCCGCCTCGGCGTGCTGCTGGGGGAGGACGCGCTCGCGTCGCTCCGCAACCTCCGCGAGAGCACGTTCACGCGGGCCTACATCGTGTCGCTCGTCGCCGGAGGGGACACGAGCCACGCGCAGGTCAAGGCGGCCCGCCGCGCCATCGCCGACCCGGCCGCCCCGCTCCCGCCGGCCGGCACGCTCCTCGCCGCGCTGGAGACGGAGAGGGCCTGCGCCGAGGACCGCCAGCGGGCCGCCGAGCTGTTCCGGGACGGCGACCTCGCGGGCAGCCTGGCCCCCGTGCTGGGCGAGGTCCCCGACGACTGGCCCCGCGCCGCGGCCGAGCTCGCCGAGCGGGACGGCCGGCTCCGGGAGGTCGCCGCCTACGTCCGCCTCGCGTTCCCCGGGGAGGCCGGCCTGATCCGGCACCTCCGGGACGTGACGGAGCGCGCGGGCCTGGCCGTCCGGTGGCGCGAGTGGGACGCCTGCCAAAGCGCCGCGGCAGCGCTCGACGACCAGGCCGAAGCCCTCCGGGTCCGGCTCGACGACCTCCGGGCCGTGCTCCTGGCTGACCCGGCCGCCGAGGTCGACACGCTCCGCCTCCGCCGCGACCTAGACGAGTTGGAGGGGCGCCGCGCCGGCCTCGACTGCGGGCAGGCGCCCGCGGCGCCGGACGACACGAACGACCGGCTCGACCGGGTCCGGCAGGACGTGGCCGCGCTGAACCAGGGCCGGGGCCGCGAGCTCCGGGTCGACGGCGTCCGGGCCGACGGGCTCGCCAGCGCGACGATGGCGCTCCGGGGGGCGGCCGACCTCGAGCCCCTCACGTCGTCGCCCGCCGCGACGGGCCTGCCCCAGGCGGCCGGGCTCCCGGCCAACGTGTTCGTCGCGCTCACCGAGTTCGCCATCGAGCGCGTCCGCGACGAGCTCGTGATGGACTACCTCGGCGGGCTGGCGGGCAACCTCGGCGTCGGGTGGGCCGCCGACGTGTTCCCCGAGACGCTCCGGCTGACGAGCGGCGTGGCGGGGGCCACGAGCACCGACTTCGGCCTCGCGTCCTGGCGGGCGGCGCTCGTCACCGACCTCCACCAGCTCCCGCTGCGGGCGCTCCGCAGCGACTCGCTCCGGGAGGCCGTCCTGAGGCGGTGCGCCCCCGCGTGCGCCGGCGGCGTGGCCCCGGCGACGGTCCGGAGGACCCTGGGGCGGGTCCGCGTGGGGGTCGGCCTCGTGGAGCACCTCCGGAGCGGTGAGCGCCCGCTCGACCTGCTGGCCGACCTGCCCGCCGAGGTGGACCTGGCCGACCTCCAGGCCGGGGATCCGCTGGGGGCGCCGCTCGCGGACGCGTTCGAGGTCACGTCGCGCCTCGCCCACGACCTCCGGCTCCAAGACGTCGCCCTCGACGCGCCCGGCCCCCCCCCCCAACGAC